>JAXKGH010000118.1:0-16953 GCA_036550475.1 Collinsella sp.
CGGAGCTGCGCCCATGCCGACGCCTTCGGCCGACACAGCCGGCTCATGCAGAATCGCACGGGCGACGAGATGGGGTTCGGTGCGAAGAAGCTCCAGCGCCACCAACGTACCGGCGCTGTGCGCAAGCACATTTGTCGGAGCGCCAACGTGTTCGATCACGGCTTGCAGGTCGGCGGCCTGAGCGGCAAGATCATAGCTGTCGTCTGCCGCATCGCTGCTGTCACCGCAGCCGCGGCGGTCGTAGGCAATTACGCGGTAGTTGCGACTGAGCTCACAAGCGATACCGTCAAAAAATGTGCCGTCGACACAAGCGCCGTGCACGCACACCAAGGCAGGAGTATCAGGCGACACATCCGAGCCGGCATATTCGCGACAGGCAATCGTGGTGCCCGCATTCTCTACCGTAAAATCCATGTTGCGCCCCCATCATCAATGCTCATCCAGTTGCACGTCAGTGCGGTTGGATGGACCCGCATTGCCTTACGCCTTGTTAACAGATTAACTTTACCCGACCCGAGGCTTTTCATGGCACGGCATAATGAGCGACGTGAAAAAACGAAACTTGTAAAGCAAGAGCCCGCACCTTGCTTTGGAGCCGATGCTATGCTTAGGCACAATTGTCTTGAGGAGCATATGCCTATGTCTACGTTTTTGAATGCCAGCCCCATCTTTGGGCCCGTTCGCAGCCGTCGCCTTGGTCTCTCGCTCGGCGTCAACATGATGCCGGCCAGCGGCAAAATCTGCACGTTCGACTGCATTTACTGCGAAAACGGCCTCAACGCCGAGCGCCCCTGTCATGAGCCGTACAACACAGCTGCCGTGGTACTCGACGCGCTCGAGGCAAAGCTGCGCGAGATGGCAGCCGAGGGCGAGCTCCCCGATGTGATCACCTTCGCAGGCAACGGCGAGCCCACTGCCGCACCGGAGTTTCCGCAGGCCATCGCCGGCGCCGTCGCGTTGCGCGACGAGCTTGCCCCAAACTCCAAGATCGCCGTGCTCTCCAACGGCACGCGCGCCGACCGCCCCCAGGTGCACGACGCGCTCATGATGGTCGACGACAACATCCTCAAGCTCGATACCGTCGACCCGACGTTTATCCAGCTGCTCGACCAGCCTGTTGGCCCCTACGACGTCGAGCACCAGATCGAAACGTTCGCAAGCTTTGACGGTCACGTTATTATCCAGACGATCTTTTTGACCGGCGAGTATCAGGGCAAGCTCATCGACAACACCGGCGAGGAGTACGTTGCCCCCTGGCTCGCGGCGCTTGAGCGCATTCGCCCACAAGAAGCGACCATCTACACGGTAGCGCGCGAGACACCGGTCGCCGGCCTTGCCAAAGCGGCGCCCGAGGTGCTCGACGCCATTGCTGCGCGCGTGCGCGTCCTCGGCATCCCTTGCCAGGTGAGCTACTAGCAAAACCACGCAGCAGCTAGTGCCCGCCATCCCGCTCCATCAGTTGCGGTGATATAGTTCCTATTTATGCTGTTAAACCGCTTAAATCGGAACTATATCACCGCAACTTTTATGGACGCGTGGGTGGGCTATACTAGCTGCGGATGAAAGGAAGTTAGCCATGTATGACAAAGGACCCGTGCCTGGCCGCAACGACGCTTGCTGGTGCGGCAGCGGCAAGAAATACAAGAAATGCCATAGCGCCTTTGATGAGCGCCTCGAGCGCTTGTGGGAAGAGGGCTGGGTGGTTCTGCCTCGCACGCTCTACAAGACACCCGCCGATATCGAGGGCATCAAGCGCTCGGCCGCTATCAACGTGGGCGTGCTCGATTACGTAGGCGAACACATCGCCGCGGGCATGACCACCAACCAGATCGACCAGATGATCTACGACTACACCGTTGAGCACGGCGGCACGCCGGCCGACCTCCACTACGAGGGCTACCCCAAGAGCGTGTGCACCTCGATCAACGACGTGGTCTGCCACGGCATCCCCTGCGATGCGGACGTGTTGCACGAGGGCGACATCATCAACGTGGACTGCTCCACAATCCTAGACGGCTACTTTAGCGACTCGAGCCGCATGTTCTGCATCGGCGAGGTCTCGGCCGAGCGCCAGCGCCTAGTCGACGTCACCCGTGCCAGCGTGGAGGCGGGTCTGGCGGCCGTCAAGCCATGGCTGCCGTTGTCCGTTATGGCCGAGGCCGTGCAAAAGACCGTCGAGGACGCCGGCTTTAGCGTGGTGCGCGAGTACGGCGGACACGGCATCGGTAAGGAGTTCCACGAGGACCCGTTTGTGGGCTTTACCACCGAGGCGCCCGATGTGGACACCATCATGGCTCCGGGCATGGTCTTTACCATCGAGCCCATGGTCAACGCCGGGGCGCCCGACATTAAGATTAGCAAGGGCGACGGCTGGTGCGTGCGCACCAAGGACGGCAGCGATTCGGCCCAGTGCGAGGTACAGCTCGTGGTGACCGAGGACGGCTACGAGCTGCTGAGCTGGTAGCTGTAGATGCGCCGGATGCTGACGGGCACGCTCGTCTTGCATCCGGCGTTTTTGTTTGAACGTTTTGCCTGATAAAACCTGCCAAAATAAACCTGTCCCTTTTTAGTAGGTTGAGCAGAGAGGACTGCTTGTGAACATCCTGGTTTTGCTGCCCGTCAACGACCGCCATCGCGCAATTCTTGAGTCGAGCGCTCCGGGCGAGGACTTTGTCTACACGAGCGCCGACGCCATCACGCGCAAGCAGGTCGCCGATGCGGACGTGATCTTGGGCAACATCGACCCTGGCATGCTCACGGCATGCGAGCATCTCCAGCTGTTGCAATTACAGACCGCCGGCTATGACGATTACTTGGCCGCCGGCACCGTGCCAGCCGACGCTAGGCTTTCCTGCTCGGTGGGTGCCTATGGCCAGGCCGTGAGCGAGCACATGTTTGCCATGATCCTTTCCATGATCAAGCGCCTGCCCGGCTATCACGACTTGCAGCGCAAGCATCGCTGGGAGGATTTAGGTCCGGTCACCTCGCTCAAAAACGCCAACGTGCTGGTGCTGGGCGCGGGCGATATCGGCGGCCACTTTGCCACGCTCTGCCGCAGCATGGGCGCGCACGTCCGCGGTATCAAGCGTCATCCGCTCGTCTACCCCATCGTGTTTGAGGACATGGACGGCATGGACGCCCTCCCCGAGCGCCTGGCCGAGGCTGACATCGTCGCATCCTTTATGCCCAGCACACCCGAGACCCGCGGCCTGGCGAACGCCGAGTTCTTCGCCGCGATGAAACCGGGTGCCCTCTTTGCCAACGGCGGCCGCGGCGATCTTGTGGTCGCCGACGACTTGGTTGCGGCACTCGAGTCCGGGCACCTTGCCGGCGCTGCGGTCGACGTCACCGACCCCGAGCCGCTGCCTGAGACAAGCCCACTGTGGGATGCGCCCAACATGCTCATCACGCCGCACATCTCCGGCTGGTTCCACTTGGCCGCCACGCTCAACAACGTGGTCGACATCGCCGCGGAGAATCTGCGTCACCTGCAGGCCGGCGAGACCCTGCGCTGCTGGATCGAGCACTAAGAATTACGCCGTTTTACAAACGGCGTAATGAGCCGACGCTGCGAGCCCGTCTGGACGGCAATCTGCCTTTCAACTTCGGCGGCATGACCAGAAGGTCAATGCCGCCTTGTTTCAAGGCACCTTGCTCGCCCAGACGGGCTCTCGCTGACTTTTGTTCAACCTGCGGGGTCTGGCTGGCGTTGGCTCTATCTGTGGGCCCTCGCTGACTTTTGTTCGGCCAGTGAGGTCTAGAGCTATTTGAGCGTTGCCAAGTACTTTCTTGCGTTTTCGACGTTCATTGCTGCGACGGGCGCATGCGAACAGAGTTTGGCATCGTTGGTGACCAGAAGGTCTGCCTTTGCGCGCATTGCTGCCGCAATGATTAAATCGTCTTCGTAATCGCTATGGAGCTTACGCTGCTTGCTCGCCATCCATATGTCACTCAGGTCGCAGGGTACCGGCGTGGCAAGTTGCGACAACACGTCGAGGCAATCCCATGCAAGTGATGTCGCCGCCACGGCGGCATCTTGGGATAGCGAGCCATGCTCGCGCCGATACCACGCCTTATGTTCGCTCGAAATCAAATAGAACAGATCTTTGGACGATGTCGCCGCATACAGCAAATCCACCTGCGCCGTGCATGCATCGCGTAAAAACTCAATCGCCACCGAACGACCACGTCGTGAGGGAATGAAGTAATCGAGCCACACGTTGGTGTCAACCAAGATGCGCCTTGGAGCCTCACTCATAGAGCCAGCTCATCTCCTCGCCGTAGCGATCCGCGTAGGCGTTCCGTTTGAGTTCTTCATCGCCCGAGGGCTGAGCCTTGACCATATCGATTCCCGACTCACGGCAAGCGGCAGCGAACAGCTTCGACCCCTGATCCATGAGCTCGAGCTTACGTTTAGCGGCCTTTTCGCGCTCGCGCTGTTCCGCCCGGACACGACTGGGCAGCAGGATATCCTCGAGCGCACCGGGGCGATCGGCCAGCGACGCTGCAAGCTGCCAGAGCGCTCGCACCGCTTGGCTCGGCGTCATACCGGCCCTGGAGAGAGCGGCGTCCCCGCTCCTTTTAAGATCGGCATCGAGACGTACGTTGATCTGAGCGGCTGTTGTGGTCATGACCCCTCCTTAATACTTTAAAATCATCATAAAACTCTATGGTAGATACGTAAAGCACGTATAGCATTTATTAGCATTAGCCGCACTCTGTGCACAAAAAGCCGCCGAGGTGCACTGCACCTCGGCGGCCACGTACCACCGATCTAGCTCGGTTTCACCCTTTGCATTTGCCCAGATAAAACCTGCAAAATAAACCTGTCCCTTTTAGCAGGTATTAGAGCTCCACGCTTTCGGCGCCGTTGATGGTTAGGTTTCGCTCGTAGAAGGCGGTGAGGGCGCGGATGGCGTACATGACGTCGCGTACGCCGCCGGTCTCGTAGCTTGAGTGCATGGCCAGCTGCGGCAGGCCCACGTCCACGGCATGCATGCTCGCCTGCATATTGGACAGATTGCCGAGCGTGGAGCCGCCGGCCATGTCGCTCTTGTTGGCGAAGGCCTGCGTGGGCACGTCGGCGTCATCGCAGATGGCCTGGAACACCGCGCGGCTAAAGGCATCGGTGCAGTAGTGCTGGTTAGCAGCTTCCTTGATGACGATACCGCCGTTGAGCACCACCTGGTTGCGGGCGTCGCACTTCTCGGCGTGGTTGGGGTGCACGGCATGTGCATTGTCGCAACTTACAAGTATCGAGGCAGCAAGTGCACGATGGTACGACTCGTCGTCAAAGCCCAGCGAGCCGTTAATGCGGCGCAGCGCATCGGCCAAGAACGTCGACATGGCGCCCTGCTTGGTCTCGGAGCCAACCTCCTCGTTATCAAAGCAGCAAAAGACCGAGACATCGCGCGCGTTCTCGGCACCCAAAAATGCCTGCAGCGAGGTGTAGGCGCAGGCCAGGTCGTCGAGCTTGGGCGTCGAGATAAACTCGTCGGCCCAGCCCCAAATGCGCGCATCCTGACGATTGACCAGGAACAGATCGCGGCCCAAAATTTGCTCGGGCTCAACGTCCAGCTCATCGGCAATCAGAGCGTCAAAATCTCCCTGCTTGAGTTCACCGGCGCTGATGAGCGGGCACAGGTCAACGGCTCGGTTGGGAGCAAAGCTCTCGTTAACGCCACGGTTCATATGGATGGCAAGGCTCGGAATAATGGCAACCTCGCGCTCGGTGGCAAGCAGGCGGCTCTCAATACGGTCGCCCTCGCGTACCAACACGCGGCCCGCGAGTGCCAGCGGGCGATCGAACCAGGTGTAGTCGATCATGCCGCCGTAGGCCTCGGTGTTCAGGCGCAGCGTTTCGCCCGCGCCGTCGAGCTCGGGCACGGCCTTAACCTTAAACGTCGGCGAGTCGCTGTGCGACGCCGTCAGCTGAAAATGGTAATCGCCGGCAACGCCGTCCTCGCCCCACGTCGCGGCCAGGTCCTCGCCCACCTTAAAGGCAACAACGCTCGAGGTGTTGCGCTGCGTGTAATAACGCCCGCCCGGTTCGATGTCCCACGCTGCATTCTCGGGCAGGTAGGTAAAGCCCGCCTCGTCGAGCTCGGCCATAATGGTCGCCGCCGTATGGAACATGCTGGGGCATGCCTCGATAAAGTCGATAAGGTCGTTGGCGGCCTCGATATCATCGGCCGTCACATGCGCGCGCTCGGGCGTTTCCTGATCCGTCATGCTCTCCCCTTTCGCTGGGTTGATGGTCCCTTCCAGCATACCCCGCCGCGCCAGCGCTGCACTCTTCATTCCGCGTTTAATCCCGCGCCGCTCACCAAGTTGAGCCATCATGCCCGCGCTCCTTTTGCGACAATTGCGCTAACAGGACGAGAGGAGCCGTCATGAAGCCACGTAACATTGCCATCGCCTGCGGTGTCGCGGGTGTCGCCGTCGGCCTTGCCGCTGCCACCGGTATCGTTTATCACAAGCAAATCAAGTCCGCCGCGTCGCTCAAACGCTTGACCGGCTACGCGGATGGCTATGACCTGTACGCAATCGACATCGCCTACGACTACGATCTTGATCGCATCATCGCCGCCGGCGTACGCGACGACCAGGCCTACATCGATGCCGTGGTGGCGCAGGTGCTGCCCGGTGTGCCGGCACATGTCCAGGCGCCCCAGTTTGCCTGCAGCGCTTTTGTCGCTGTAGATGCCGAACGCCGCGTGCGCACCGGTCGCAATTACGACTTTAAGGACGACACCTCGGCGCTGCTGGTGCGCAATCACCCACGCGGCGGCTATGCCTCCATCGGATTTGCCGCCCTCAACAACCTGGGCGATAACACTCCGCTTGACTCCGTCGCCGGACGCGTCGCCGCACTCATGGGCCCGTTTGCCCAGCTCGACGGTGTTAACGAATGCGGCGTGTCCGTTGCCGTACTCACCCTGGATTCCAAGCCCTGTGACCAGGACACGCAACGCCCCGTCATCAATACCTCGCTCGCCATCCGTCTGGTGCTCGACCGTGCCGCCACCACGCAGGAGGCTGTCGACCTGCTTTCCGCCTACGACATGCACGCCATGGCAGGACGCGATTACCACTTCTTTATCAACGACGCCGGCGGTGACGCGCGGGTGGTGGAGTGGGATCCGCGCGATCCCGACCGTGCATGCAAGGCGACGCCCGTACGCCAGGTCACGAACTTCTACGCCTGCTATGGCGACGAAGTGCTGCCCAACCAAAAGAATGGCGAGCTGGGCCATGGTAAGGAGCGCGCCGTCGCAATCGCCGATGTCCTTGACGCCCATGTCGGTGCCCAAGACGAGGCAGTCGCTTGGAAGGCCCTACGCGCTGCGGCGCAAGAGCCCAATCCGGAAGACATCACCAGCAACACGCAGTGGTCGGTCGTCTTCGACAACACCGAGCCCGCTGCCGCCATCACGCTGCGCCGCCACTGGGGCGACATCGACGCCTTTGCGCTGTAAGGAGCCAGGCCCGTCGACCTTACGCTCGCCTGACGTTGTTTACATTTCTATACGCTTGAGCTAACACGTTTTACCCCCGTATCAACAGTGTACGGGGGTAAACTTATGCGCATGTTATAACTTGCCCGGAAGGATTCATCATGCTCAGGATCGGTCTTCTTACCAGTGGCGGCGACTGCCAGGCGCTCAACGCCACCATGCGCGGCATCGTCAAAACGCTCATGACCAATAGCGAAGAGCCTATCGAGATCTATGGTTTTGAGGACGGCTACCAGGGCCTTATCTACAGCCGGTTCCGCGTCATGACGCCCGCCGATTTTAGCGGCATCCTTACCCGTGGCGGCACTATTCTGGGCACAAGCCGTACGCCGTTCAAGCGCCTGGATATTCCCGAGGCCGACGGCGTCGAAAAGGTGCCGGCAATGGTCCACACCTATCATAAGCTACAGCTCGACTGCCTGTTTATGCTGGGCGGCAACGGCTCCACCAAGACCGCCAACCGTCTGCGCGAAGAGGGCCTCAACGTTATCGCCCTGCCTAAGACCATCGATAACGACACCTGGGGCACCGAGTTGACGTTTGGCTTTACGAGCGCCATCGACGTCGCCACCAAGTGCATCGACGACATCCACACCACTGCCTCGAGTCACGGCCGCGTGTTCGTTATCGAGATCATGGGACACAAGGTTGGCTGGATTCCGCTGTATGCCGGCGTCGCGGGCGGTGCGGACGTCATCCTGATTCCCGAGATCCCCTACGACATGGACAACGTCATCAAGACCATCGAGCATCGCATGGAGACCGGCAGCCGCTTTACCATCGTGGCCGTCGCCGAGGGCGCTATCTCCAAGGAGGACGCGGCGCTGTCCAAGAAGGAATACAAGAAGAAGCTTGCCGAGCGCACGAGCCCGTCGATCGTCTACGACATCGCCAAGGAGATTGAGGCCAAGACCGGTCGCGAGACCCGCGTCGCCATCCCCGGCCACACGCAGCGCGGCGGCCAGCCCGATGCCCAGGATCGCATCTTTGCGACCCAGTGCGGCGTCGAGGCCGCGCTTGGCTGCCTGCGCGGCGAGTTTGGCTACATGATTGCCCTGCGTGACGGCAAGATGTGCCACATGCCGCTCGAGGAGGTCGCCGGCAAGCTCAAGTACGTCGACCCCCAGAGCGATCTAGTGCGCGAGGCCAAGGCGCTGGGCATCAGCTTCGGCGACGAATAGCCTCGGCCGAAACTGCTCTCATCGGAGGCCCCAGGGCTTACCTCCCAAATCGTCCTCGGACATGTCAGGATCCCGCCGTGCGCTTCGCGCGGCGGGATCCTTCCGTCCTGCGGAAAGATTTGGGAGGTAAGCCCTGGGGCCTCCTGCGGTAACCGGGGAGGCCGAGGCTATTCGTCTTCTTGCTGCAAGTGCGTGGGCTGAGATTTTGGGATGTTGCAGGCTCTTAGCTGAGAGTAGCACTGACATTTGTCCTGAAATGGCTGGTCGTTAGGGGTTGCTACCGGTAGTTGTGGTAGGGTTGGGGCAGATTCTAACTAGAAATGGTGGTCGCTACCGGTTGTTCTCGGCATACTCGGCTCATTCGATTACGGTCACCACATGAAAGGAACTGTCATGGATCTTGCGATGGCGCAGCGGCTCGTTGATCGCCGCAAGGCTGCCGGGCTTTCTCAGGAGGCGCTTGCCGCCCAGCTGGGTGTGAGTCGTCAGGCTGTCAGTAAATGGGAGCGCAGCGAATCCTCGCCCGATACCGATAACCTTATTGCGCTCGCCGCGCTGTATGGCGTGTCGCTGGATGAGCTGCTGTATGGGGAGGCGGTGGCTAGCGCTGATGACTCACAGGCTGATGATGAGGCACAGAACAGCAACGCCGGCACCAAAGCTTCAGATAAGGATGAAGAGGCTGAGGATTCTGCTGAGCATGCCGATTGCGGCGACAAACCACTTGTCGATATTTCCCTCGCGCGCGGTATCCACGTCATTGATCCCAATAAAGGCGAGGAAGTCCATGTTGGCTGGAGCGGCATCCATGTGACCAATGAGCGCAAGGGCGAAGAGGTGCATGTGGGGCCGGGCGGCGTGCATATCGATACGCTTGAGGGCGATGGACATAGCGTGCGCACCAATGACGACGGCACCGTCACCATCGACGGCGAGACGTTTTCCAGCTGGAAAGAAGCACACGACAAGCTCGACCATCATGGCAAGCATTTCCACACCAAGGTCGGACGTACATGGAACAAATTCCCCTTCCCCGCACTTGTCACTCTTGCCTATCTGGTGCTCGGCATTGTCTACGGCACATGGGGCATGGGGCTTTTCCTCGTCTTTCTGGTTCCCGTCTACTACGCGATTGGTGACTTCATCGATCGGCGCCACCTGTCTAAGCTGATCGAGGCCATCTACCCGGCAGCCGCCATCGCTTGGTTCCTCTACATGTGGCTCTGTTTGGGACAGCCCCATCCTGCATGGATCATCCTCATCACGATTCCCGTCATAAAGGCGCTCATGCGCTGGTGCCGCAAACAATGGAAGCATCGCAAGCAGGCCTAGCCCGCCCCGTTCCGCCGGCAAACCCCAGCCGACGCTCCTCCCCTAAGTTGCGGTGATATAGTTCCTATTTAAGGCCCAAATGACCCCCATCTAGGAACTATATCACCGCAACTGAAAAGACATCGAAGGAGTTGCCTCATGAGGATTGCCGAGGTTTCCAAAGAGTACGGCATTTCGGCCGACACCCTGCGCTATTACGAGCGCATCGGCTTGCTGCCTCGTGTGCATCGCAACGAGAATGGCATTCGCGACTACGATGAGCAGGACTGCGCACGTATCAAGTTCGTAAAGTGCATGCGCGGCGCCAACGTTTCAATCGAAGCACTCATCGAGTACATGCAGCTTCTAGAGCAAGGCGACGGCACCATGGCGGCACGCAAAGCCATTCTCGAAGAACAGCGCGACCAGGTCACCGAGCGTATTGCCGAAATGCAGGCCGGTCTCGATCGTCTCAACTACAAAATCGCCCACTACGACGACCTCATCCACGCCTGCGAGCAGAAGATAGCAAAATAGCAAACGCCAGACCGCCCATAGGCTGCCCGGCGTTTGCCCAGATAAAACCTGCCAAAATAAACCTGTCCCTTTTTGACAGGTTTGACGAGCGGAGGAAATATGCGAGACGTAGCCGAAAGCGACTGGAAACTGTTTAAGAAGCTACTCCCTGAATGGCAAGAGCGCCATATGGAGGAGCTCATCGACCAGTACGTCGAGATACTGAACGGCAGCGGCGAAGCGTCCAGTAGATTTTGGGCACTAGAAGAACGTATCAATAGGGACAAGCTGTCCTCAGGCGTAATAGCAACCGACATTCGCCGCAGCACAATGCACCGCGAGATAGCCAACTTACTTATCGACAACGTGATCACTCTTGACGACCTTGACGGTTTTACCGAGGAAATTAAGAGCTATGCGCAGCACTGGATTGATCAGTAAAGGTGCCAAACAACACACGCGCCCATAGTCAAACAAAGTAACAAACGCCGGGCCACCTAATTGTTGCCCGGCGTTTGCCCAGATAAAACCTACCAAAAATGAACCTGTCCCTTTTTGGTAGGTTACTCGGCGCTTTTGAGGGCGCCGACCATGTCGATCTTGTTGAGCGTTCGGTTGGTGGCGAGGTTGACGATGATTGTGAACGCAAAGGCCAGCACCACGGCAAGCACGTAGCTCAGCGGCTCGACCTCAACGTCAAAGTAGAGCGACGGCATCTGCAGGATGTACGTAAAGCTCTCGGCCAGCAAGCCGCCCAGCGGAACGCCCAGCGCGGCACCGATTGCCGTCAAAATCAACGTCTCCTTGTTGACGTAATGGTGCACCTCGCCGCGGCGGAAGCCCAGCACCTTAATAGTCGCCAGCTCGCGCTCGCGCTCCGAGATGTTGGTGTTGGACAGCGTAAACACCACCACAAACGACAGGCACGCCGCCATAAAGGTCACGAGCACCACGACCGAGTTGATGATGGTGAAGTTGGCCTCGTAGTTTTCCCAATGCTCGGCCGTGCTCGAAAGCGTCAGCCATCCGTCGCTTTTAAGTTGCTTGCTAAACGCAATCTGATCGGCCGACGAACCCTTAAGCAGCACAAAGACGCCGTTAAGGCGTGCACTTCGACCGAACGCGCGCTCATAGGTGCCCTGCGTCATGTAAAGCGTGTTGCCCAGATAGTTGAGCGAGATGTCGCTGACTTTGACCTTGGCAACATTGAGCGACGAATCCTGGACGTGTGCCGTATCGCCCGGCTTGATCCCCAGCACCAGCTGAGAGCTCTTGCTCAAATACACATCCCCGTCACGCAGGGCGAGCGGTTCTTTGGACTCGTCCTCTAGGCGCACGTAGTCATCCAGGTCGTTCGTGCGGTCATCGGGCACCACGATCAGCTGCACAGTCTCGCTCTTACCGCCAAACGTAAAGGTGACGTTGTCGGTCATAATCGGCAGCGTCGAAGTCACCGTCACGTTGGAATCATTGGCTGCACTGCGCTCATCCAGTGCCGCGCACGTCTGCGAAAAATCATCGGGATTGGCAACCGCCAGCAGGTCATAGCGCGTGATATGCCCGTACTGCTTGGGCGACAACGCGACCGACGTATCACGGATGCCCATACCGCAAATCACAAGCGCCGTGCAGCCCGCAATGCCAAAGATGGTCATAAAGGCGCGCTTTTTGTAGCGGAATAAGTTGCGTGCAGCGACCTTGTTCAAAAAGCCCATGCGGTGCCAGATAAAGCCGATGCGCTCGAGCAGAATGCGCGAGCCGGCGCGCGGGGCCTTGGGGCGCATGAGCGAGGCTGGGGTCTCGGCCATCTCGTGGCGGCAGGCGATAATCGTGGCGCCCACCACGCCCACGGCAAACAGCGCCACCGAGACAATCGAGGACACGATATCGTACGAAAGCAGCATCTGGGGCAGCGAGTACATGTCGTCGAACACCGTAAACAGGAACAGCGGCAGACCCACAAATCCGATGATATTGCCGAGCACGCCGCCGATCAGACATGCCCACAGCGAGTAGTCCACATATTTGGACAGGATACGTCCGCGTGAATAGCCGAGCGCCTTGTACAGGCCAATAAGCGTGCGCTCCTCCTCGACCATGCGGGTGGCGGTGGTGAGGCTGATAAGCACGGCGACGATAAAGAAGATGAACGGGAACACCGTGGCGATGGCCTCAATCGAAGAACTATCGCTCTCGACGCTCGAGTAGCTTGCGATATTGCCGCGGTCCTGGATGTACCAGGTGCATTCGCCCAGGTCAGAGAGCTCGGCGCGGGCATCGGCAAACTGCTGGTCGGCGGCGGCGCGGCGCTGGTCCAGGTCGGCTTGCGCCTGCGCACGCTCGTCGCTGCCCTCGGCCATGCGATTAATGTTGTCCTGCTCGATCCCAAAGACCATATTCGCCTGACGCTCAGCCGCGTCCAAGCTCGCCGGTATGTCGACCGTCAGCTCCTGAGCGCGCGCCTTCTCACGCCCCTCGCGGATCTTCTCGATATTGCCCTTGACCTCATTGATCTTTGCCGAGTAGGCATCCGAATAGGAGTTGAGGCTCTTGGCTCCCTCGACGACCACGTGGACAGCGGAGTAGGAAGAAGATGTCGCGGCATCCTCGCTCACGTAGAACTTGTAGTCCGCAGTCGAAGCAGCGCGAAAGGCGTTGACTGTCGAGTCGGAGCTCACATCAGTGGGATCGAGGACCTCAGCCGTAATGGTGTAGTCCCCATCGGCAAACTGGTCCTTGGCGCTTTGGTTCGACGAGCTCGCATCGTTGGCGGCAAAGCTCACCGTATCGCCGATTTTCTTGCCCGAAGCCTTCAAAAAACGTGAGGTCACTGCCACTTCGCCCGAAGTCTCGGGCAGCTCGCCGCGTACTAGCACCGGTTGGTCAATATTCTCTTTGGAGAGGCTCTGTACGACGACACGCTCGCGCGTCGTACCCACGGCGGTATAGGCGGTCTCGGTATAGATGCCCTCGGCCGTCTCGACGCCATCGACCTCTTGGATCGCGGCAAGATCGTCATCGGTCAGACCATAGGTCGACTGCACGTTGATGTCATAGACATTCTGCTGGTCAAAATAGGCGTCGACCGAATCACACAGGTCCTCGCAGCCCGCCTTAAGGCCGCACATCACGCTCACGCCAAGCGCGGTGATCACGACGATAGACAAGAAGCGTTTGAGGCTGCCGCGAATCGTGCGGTAGATGCCACGGCGAAAAACCGTCGGCACCATATCGTTTGAGCTTTGGGCGGTACGGTAGGTCGTAAAATCCTGCTCGCGCTCCGTGTTCTGCGCGTCGCGGCGTTGGCTGTTTTGGCGGTCCTGGTCCATGGGCGCTACCACTCGATCGTCTCGATAGGCACGGGATTTTGCTGGACCGTCTCGCTCTCCACGCGGCCGCTCTTAAAGCGAATCAGGCGATCGGCCATGGGCGCCAGCGCAGAGTTGTGGGTGATGATAATGACCGTAATGCCCTGCTTGCGACAGGTGTCCTGTAGCAGCTGCAAGATCTGCTTGCCGGTTTTATAGTCGAGCGCGCCCGTGGGCTCGTCGCACAAAAGCAGCTTGGGATTCTTGGCCAGCGCGCGGGCGATGGATACGCGCTGCTGCTCGCCGCCCGAAAGCTGCGCCGGAAAGTTGCCCAGGCGCTCGCCCAGGCCAACCTGACGAAGCGTTTGCTCGGCATCGAGCGAATCAGGGCAGATCTGCGCCGCGAGTTCGACGTTCTCAAGCGCCGTCAGGTTGGGAACCAGATTGTAGAACTGGAAGACAAAGCCGACGTCGGCGCGGCGGTACTCCACGAGCTGCGCCTCGTTGGCGGAGCTCACGTCGCGCCCGTCCACCGTCACAGTGCCGGAGGTCGCCGTGTCCATGCCGCCCAGAATGTTGAGGGCCGTGGTCTTGCCGGCACCCGAAGCACCCAAAATGATGGCGAGCTCGCCGCGCTCGACCGTAAAGCTCGCGCCGTCGAGCGCGTGGATGCGGGCATCGCCCTCGCCGTATGCCTTGATGACGTCTTTGAATTCGATATAGGCCATCGATTAATTCCCATCTGGTCGGATAACTCTTTAGTATTACCCATTTCCCACCTACCAAAAAGGGACAGGTTTATTTTGGCAGGTTTTATATGGGGAAACGGCAGCTATAGATAGGGCGCCGGGGAGGCCAAGAAATCATCAACGGGGTCAGGCCGACCGCCAAACACAACGCACGCATCTCAATCTGTCAGCCAAATCATTCGAACAGCTGTTCGTTTCTATGATATGATTCAACTATCTAAGCAGGCCAATACGCAGAAAGGCGGCCAACATGGCGTTCGACTTTAAGAAGGAATGCAAGGAGCTCTACAAACCTGCAAGCAAGCCGAGCATCGTAACAGTCCCGCCTATGAGCTACGTTGCCGTTCGCGGAAAGGGCGACCCAAATACTGAAGGTGGCGAGTATCAAAACGCCCTGCCGCTACTTTACGGCATCGCCTATACCGTCAAGATGTCGAAGAAAGGCTCAAGGAGTATCGAGGGCTATTTCGACTTTGTGGTACCGCCGCTCGAGGGTTTCTGGTGGCAAGAGTCCCCGAGCGGCGACATCGATTATGTACACAAGGACAATTTCAACTTTATCTCGTGCATCCGCCTGCCCGATTTCGTCACCCGAGATGACTTTGACTGGGCAGTCGCGGAAGCCACGACCAAAAAGAAACTGGACTTTTCCGCCGTCGAACTGCTTAAAGTTGACGAGGGTCTCTGCGTTCAATGCATGCACACCGGGCCCTACGACAACGAACCGGCGACCGTAGACGCTATGCATGAATACACGACCGAGCTGGGCTATGTTCCCGACTTCTCAGACACCCGTTTACATCACGAAATCTATCTCTCCGATCCACGCAAATGCGCACCGGAGAAACTTAAGACCGTGGTTCGTCATCCTATCAAGCGCGCTGAATAGCGTGGGGCGTCATTTCACGCGCTAGGTTTTAAGCCAGCCAACCAGCCGCCTCCTAGGCCGTCCGGTAATTATCTTGACGCGGCCCGTCGCATCTTATAAGTTTGTTTTGCTAAAGCTGGAAAGCCTCTCAACGATGCGCAACTCCAGCTCTTTTTCTATCAAGAGGCTTAAATGAAATACCGGAAGTCGCGGATATCCATCAACGAACAAATAGCACTATTGACAGAATACAGGGGTCTTAAGTGCTCTGATCAAAGCGAACTCGAGCGAGCTTTGGTCGAAGTCGGCCACTACAGACTGTCGGCCTACTGGTTTCCCTACAAAACCAAATGCAAGTCCGGGATTACCATCTTTCGCGAAGGCACAACATTCGAAACCATCATCTACACGTATGAATTTGACCGAGCCCTCCGGCAGTTAATGTTTGATGCGGTCGGCAGAATTGAGATCTACCTCAGAAGCAGAATTGCCTATCTTGCCTCTGAGGAACGCGGGCCTTTCTGTTACCCAGATGTCGCCATAACGAGGCTCAACTCGGCATGTCCATCGCGCTTTGCGCCGCGCTGGGCTACGCAGCCGTCTTTGGCAGCGCCACCAATACGCTGCTCGCACCCATCCTGATTGGCTGCGAAGTCTTCGGTTTCGGTAATCTGCCGGCATTCTTCATCGTCTGCGTCGCGGCTTACCTGTTCAACATGGATAAGTCGATCTATGCCCTGCAGAAGCGGGCGTAGAAAGATGTCCAAGCAAGTGGTCTCAACCGGAAACGGCATCCCACTCTAAGGCTGTATTCCGGGACACGGTTTCCGTTTGGGACGCCATTCGGAAAGCGCATCCCGTTCTTTCACGGCGTCTTGGCTATGCAAAGTGCTCGAACGTTATTCCTCGTACGCGCCCTCGAGCCGAAGCAGCCACTCCTTGCGGTCAAGCCCGCCGGCATATCCGTTAAGCGAGCCGTCGGCGGCAACCACGCGATGGCACGGCACAATGATCGAAATAGGATTCCGCGCGACCGCGGCCCCCACGGCACGGGGAGACACAACAGGTGCTTCGTTTCCCGGTACACGATGTCGAGCCGCAACACGCTGGGCGATCTTACCATACGTAGCGACCTCGCCATGCGGGATAGAAAGCAGCTCAAACCAAACCTCGCGCTGAAACGCCGTACCAATCATATGCAACGGAGGCGTAAACCGAGGTTCCTGCCCTGCAAAATAAGCATTCAGCCAAGCCCAAGAACGCTCAAGCACCGAAGAAGCCGCGCCATTTGCCGGACTCACCGACGACATCCCACCGGTACCAGAAACCGCATCGGCACCTACGACATACTCCGCATCCTCTTTGAGCAGCGTAGAGCCAAAGTGCTCCTGACCCTCAAACCAAAGCCCCGTCAAACCGCGGCCATCAGCGGCAAGCAAGATTTCGCCCAAGGGCGAAGCAAACGTCGTCGTGACCACCAGCGGCTCCTTTCAAAACTCCGCA
>JAXKGH010000119.1:0-6890 GCA_036550475.1 Collinsella sp.
ATCGAGCTTGCAGCCGGCGACTGGCTGCGCATTTCCCCCGCCGCACACCGTCAGTTCCGCGCCGCATCCGACTCGGGCATCACATACGTCTGCATTCAGGTCAAGCAGGGATCCCTTGATGCCTTCACAGCCGACGACGCTATCATGTTCTAATTCGCGATCGGTGTGCAAGGGGCCGATACCGCCCGCATGCCCCCTTCGGAATAGGTGCTGAGCAGCTCCTGGGCGTGGGCGAACTCGGGCCCTCGCCTCCAACCGAGCAGGCGGTTGACCGCGAGATTTCCCTGGACGTTGTGGACGAAGAGCAGATAGGCGTCCTCGCGCGAAAGCCCGGTTTTCTCCATGATCGCGGGAACCATCTGCTCAGCGCCGCGCTCGACGACGCGCTGTGCCACCCGGGCGTATGCGTCGTCATCCGAGTAGAGCAGATAATAGTCATCGTTTGCCGGCGGGCGCTGGCAGAGGGCCCCCGCCCCCGTTCCCTCGAGTGGGGGCGCCGCCGCCAGGGCCTCGTCAATAAGCGCGTCGAGCAGCGCGAACTTGTCCTCGTAGTGCAAATAGAACGTGCCGCGGTTGATATCGGCGCAGCGGCAGATATCCGCCACCGTCATCTTCGCGAAGCCGACCTCGGCCAGCAGCGCAAAGAACGCCTCCCGTATAACCGAGAGTGTGTAGCGTCGGCGACGATCGATCTTCCCCGATTCCATGGCCCCTCCAATTGCAGCGCTCAACAATATCCTGAAGCCGCCCGTTTATCGACAGCAGCTCGAAACTGTTCATTGCTCTGACGCAAATCAACATTGATACTTTTTATAGACACCTGTTCATTTTAGTTGAAAGAGAGTATCAAGTGACTCTATACGAGCAGCTCGTTGTCGAGCTCACCAACCAATCGTTTTCCCATCAGGCCGCCTACCGCACCGGCGGCACGCCCTATGAGCTGAGCGCCCGCGAGCCCGAGCCCTACGACCAGCAAATCGAAACGTTCGCCCGCATGATCGAGGAAGCCGATTGCGTGCTGGTGGGCGGGGCCTCCGGGCTCTCCGCGGCAGGCGGCGGCGACTTCTACTACGAGGACAACGCGACCTATCGCAGGCATTTCGGCAAATTCGCCGAGCGCTACGGTTTCAGGGGCGCTTTCGAGGGGTCGTTCTACCGCTGGCCCACTGCCGAGGCGCGCTGGGGATACCTCGCCACCTTCCTCGATACCACGCTCAACGCCCCGCTGCGCAAGCCCTACAAGGACCTCGACGCCATTCTTACCGAAAAAGACTTCTTCGTTCTCACCACCAACCAGGACACGCAGTTCATGAAAATCTACCCCTGGGAGAAGGTGGCCGAGATCCAAGGCGACCACCGCTTCTTCCAGTGCTCCCACTGTTGCACCGACGAGGTGTGGGACGCGGTCGAGCCGGTCTCCCGCATGGCAGAGGCCATGGGAGACGGCCTTGAGGTTCCGACAGAGCTCGTGCCGCGCTGCTCGCACTGCGGGGCAGAGGCGTTCCCCTGGGTTCGCGGCTACGGCAACTTCCTGCAGGGCGCGCTCTACGAGGAGCAGTACCACAAGGTGTCCGACTGGCTCGACGCGCACGCGCGGCAGAAGATTCTCTTCTTTGAGCTGGGCGTGGGCCGCATGACACCCGCGTTTATCCAGGAGCCGTTCTGGGCCCTCACGGCGCAGTTGCCGCAGGCTAGCTACATCGCCGTGAACAACAAGACGCAGTTTCTCCCCCGCGCGATCGAGGATCGAGGGCTCGCCGTTCGCGCCGACATCGCCAACGTGCTCGCCGACGTGCGCAAGACGCTGGGGAGGTAGCGCATGGAAACGGTAAAAGCGGTTCGTATCGGCCAGGTACTTGTCGAGGCTGATCTTGTCATCATCGGCGCCAGCAACGGGCTCGACATGGCGGAGGGGCTCAACCTCTTCCGCGCCGACGCTCATTTCCGAGAGACGTACGGGGACCTCGCTCAGGCCGACGGCATCGGCTGCATACTGCAGGGGCTCGCCTCTCCGGATGCAAACGTGCGACGCCGATGGGTCGAGCGGTTCCATCAAAAGGAGTATGTCGAGTATGAGCCCAGCCCGCTCACGAACGGGCTGTGGCATCTTACGGAGCACGCCGACACCTTCGTGATCACATGCAATATTGATGGGCACTTCGCACGTGCAGGGTTCAACGAGAACCGCGTACTCGAGACGGAGGGAAGCACGCGCACGTCAATCGACGAGCGGCGTCTCGCCCATCCAGATGCCCTCGCCATGGCACAGCTCGAAGAGCTCGAGCGCCTCGTGTGCACCCATCTCAATGGCAGGGTCGCCATCCTCGAACTTGGCGTGGGACCGCGCAACGGCGTCATAAAGCGCATGCTCGCCCAGATCGCGAGCGCCTGCGAGCACGTCACCTACATCGTGTTCAACTACAACCAGGCCCTGGCGCCCGATGCATCGTGCGAGACGATTCTCGTTGACGGCGATATGGCCCCGGCTTTCGAGGAGATCGCCCGATGCCGTCTCTAGAAAGAAAAGCAATGAGGCTTCGAGGCCTTATCGCCGATGCCGACGCCATCATTGTCGGCATCGGCTCGGGCATGTCGAGCGCCGCCGGGTTCAACCATTACAACCATGCGGGTATGACGCGTGCCGGAATGGCGGACTGGCAGCAAGCCTTTGGCTTCAAGAGTCTTTTTGACGGCTTTTACCACCTCTACCCCAGCCTCGAGCAGCAATGGGCCTACTACGCGCGATACATCGACTTCATGCTACGCGAGCCGGCCTCGCAGCCCTATCTCGACCTGCGATCGCTCATCAGCCATAAGGACTACTTCATCCTGAGCACCAATGTGGACACCCAGGTCGAAAAGACGTTTCCCACCGAGAGGACCTGCAACTATCAGGGAAGCTTCGCGCACCTTCAGTGCAAGCAGCCATGCTGCGACGAGCTCTTCGACGCGAGTCCCTACGTCGAGCGTATGCTCGTGGGCATGACGGGGTTCGAGATCCGCAGCGAGGATGTCCCCCGATGCCCGCACTGCGGCTGGCAGCTTGTGCCGTGGGTGCGCGATGACACATTTCTGCAGGGCGCGGCCTGGCGCGAGAGCATCGAACGATATGAGCGCTTCGTGCGCGAGCGCAGCGATTGCCGCGTGCTGTTGCTGGAACTTGGCGTGGGCGAAATGACCCCCGGTATCATCACGCTCCCATTCTGGAGCATGACCGCAAAGCTGCCGGATGCGCACCTGCTGAGCGTAAACATCTCGGGCGACTCGGCCCCGTTGCAGCTTGGAAGCAAGGCAGAGGCGATCCAGGCAGACTTGGGCGCCTTGCTCTCGGCGGCGCGGACAGGTAACGAGTAACGTGGCGAGGCTTTTGCGCTTTCATCAGCCCGGACATCACGCCCATAAAAGCGATGGCTCTGATTCGGGTGTCAAAGTTTAAGCCTCCTTGTCAGTCGCTGTAAGGTATTCCCCGTCGTCCACGGGCTCCAACCACTCGTTGGAGGTCTCCTCACCCGGAACCTCCAGCGCGAGATGGGAGAACCAGCTGTCGGGCGCGGCTCCGTGCCAATGCTTTACGCCCGCGGGAATATTTACTACATCGCCAGGGCACAGCTCCTGTGCCGGTTTGCCCCATTCCTGATAAAACCCTCGACCAGCCACGCAGACGAGGATCTGCCCGCCGTCGCTTTTGGCGCAATGGACGTGCCAGTTGTTGCGGCAGCCGGGCTCAAACGTCACGTTGTAGACGCCGACCTGAGCGGTGGAAAGGGGCGCGAGGTAGCTTTGCCCGATAAAGTACTTCGCAAATGCGTCGTTGGGGGCGCCGATAGGAAAAGCCATCTCGTTTTGGTGCTCAGCTCTTGCGTCGGCGGCGTCGCCATCCGCCCAAACCTCCTTCGCCATGCGAAAGGCCGCCCACGCCTTGGGCCATCCCGCGTAAAACGCCGCATGCGTAAGGATCTCCGCTATCTCCATCCTGGTCACGCCGTTGTTCTTCGCGGACATCAGATGATATTGGAACGAAGAGTCCGTCAGTCCCTGCGACATCAGGGCCACCACTGTCACGATGCTACGGTCCCGCAGGGAGAGCTCGCCCTCCCGGCTCCATACCTCGCCGAACAGCACATCGTCGTTGAGCTGTGCGAACTTGGGGGCGAACTCCCCCAGGGCATCTCTGCCTGTCGTCTGCTTAATTGCCATGATCGATTTCCACCTATCGATGGTTCTGGACACGAATCCGTCTCCACGCGGCTAAGTAGCCCGCCTAGATTTCCATGCCCATTCGTCGCACCTGTTCCAGAGCGGGATACCCGGCGATATCGCCCACACCGTTCACGCCGCCGGCGAAAACCGTTTTGCCCATTACGGACCACCCCTTGCGCTACCGATTTGTATTGACGAGAATGAAGGTAATACCTAAACCTGACTTTAGGTCAAGGAATGAATTCGAGATTTATTCGGAGGGGCCATGTACACAATCGGACAGGTGGCGGAAATGTTCGGCTTGCCCGCCTCAACGCTGCGGTATTACGACAAGCAGGGATTGTTCCCGGGGCTGGAGCGGACGTCCGGCATTCGCCGATTCGGCGATACGGAACTCGAGGCGCTTCGGGTCATCGAATGCCTGAAGAAGGCGGGAATGGAGATCAAGGACATCCGTCTGTTCATGGAATGGTGTGCAGAGGGTCCATCAACATACCCCCAGCGCAAGGCCATGTTCGAGGAGCGGAAGGCCCATATGGAGTCGGAGATCGAGAACATGAACCGCGCGCTGGACATGCTGAAGTTCAAATGCTGGTACTACGAGCAGGCGATTCAAGATGGCAACGAGGATAGAGTGAAGGCACTGATTCCCAACAATTTGCCGGAAGAAATCAAAGATACCTACGATAACGCCCACGCTCAATAATGCCGCCCGATCTCAAGGGAATTCGGTGAGGAGTCCTCTTCGGTTAGTGATGTACTTCTTTCCCTTGATGTCGTAGCGCTTCGCCTCATAGAAGACGAAAGCGTCGCGGAGGTACGAGATATAGCGCCCGACGGTGACGTGGTTGATGGGAACCCTGTTGGCGTCGAGGACGTTGGCGATGTTGTTGGGCGAGTTGAGGTTGCCGGAGTTGTCCATCATGTACTCGGCCAGCCTCTCCAACACGGTGGAGTCGGTACGTATTGCGGTCTACCCAAGCCATAATCCACTCCTTCTCGGTTTCGAAACTCGATTATTTCTAAAGTTTCGAAACCGAGAAGGCAATGTGCACAAGGATGCATCGAGGAGCGAATCCCAGTAGCGCCATGCCAGCAGCGATGCCGGGCGCATTCGCACGTGCTACAATCCAACCACCAGAGATGAAAACACAGTCCCCGTCGGGTAGTCGTGGGCGTGCGGGAGTCCGCATCAGTAACCTGCCTCCTTGGTTGTCCCTTCTCTGCATGGTCATCTACATAAAGGAGGAACCAGCCATGCAGGTCAGCGTGTCGTCCACCCTGACCGTATATCACGACGGCCAATTCTGGGTCGGGCTGGCGGAGCATGTCGAGGACGGCAGATACGGCGTCGCCCGCATCGTCTTCGGCGCGGAGCCGTCCGATGAGGAGATTTTGCAATTCGTTGTCGGCAAATGGGCGAAGCTCTCGTTCTTCGATCACGATTCGACCGAGGCGAGCAAGCCCGCGAAGAACCCCAAGCGGCGCGCTCGCGAGGCAGCGAAAGCCCTTAAACGGCCCGCGGTGAGCACCAAGGCACAACAGGCGCTCGCGGCACAGCGGGAAGCGATGAAGCGGGAGTCGGCTCAAGCAAGAAGTCAGCGTCGCGCGGATGAGGCGGAGACGCGCTTCGAGCAGCGAAAGTTGAAGCGCAAGCAGAAGCATCGCGGGCATTGATCACCATTTTCAGCAAGGCAAACCATATACAGCAGCGGCGCCAGTCCCACTTGAAGCCGACGCCGCGTAGACGCTGATGGCGACGGCTATGCACGGGCACGGGCGCGCCACCGCACTCCACAGCTTGTTTCTCAAGTATTTGGGACGCACACGCGGCGTTCAAAAATGCGGAGCGACTCCGCATGGCTCGAGACTGAGCCGAGGTGCCCTACTTCTCGCCTTCCAGCAGCCCCACGATGCGGTCGATGTCGACGGCAAAGTGAGGCCTTCCCTCGCGCTCGTAGCGGTCGAGGTACGCCTGGCACTCGGAGACAATGCGCTTGGTGTTGCCATCGATGATGCGCTGGAGCGTCTCGTAGTAGGCCGAGCCCTCGGTCCTGAAGCGGCGCTGGTAGGCCTTGGTTATGGGGAACATCTTGATGTAGTGGATGCCGTGGCGGAAGCCGGGGCGCGTCGTGGGGCGGGGTGGCAACGCAAAGTACTGGTCTTTGGGCACGTTAGGGGCGATATTGGAACGCAACGGCACGGCGAAGTCTCTGCGCTTCCCGCGGAAACGCAGCCTCACCACCACGATGCAGGGACGATTGTGCTTAAGCATGAGCTCGCGGTCGCCATCGACGAGGTCGAAGAAGTCCTGGGAGATGGATACGATCTTCATCGGTTGCGCCCCCCTTCATACGAAGCGGGGCCCGCATCGCTGCAGGCCCCTACAGGTGGGCGATATTCTACGCCTTGCGGCACCCCGTCGCCCACGGAGGTTAAACGTACACGTAAGCCGTACTCTGAAAGCCGCGGCTTCCGGCAAGTAGTTTATACCACGAAAGGTCGCTTTCAATGCGCCTAGCTCGCAAAATAACACTCGCTGGGCCGTCCCTTGATTATCAACTTCATCCGAACACCTCCCACATTCATCCGCACATGTGCGGATGAATGTGGGAACCCGATACCCTGAGGGCCGGGCCGGCCGGCCCCGGGAGATCGGAGGACGGCATGTCCGGAAAGAAGAATAGGGG
>JAXKGH010000120.1:0-8179 GCA_036550475.1 Collinsella sp.
AAGGAAGGTGAGGGCGCGGGCGTCCATCGGACGGGTGGCGCCATCGGACATGAAGAAGACGTAGGGCTTACCCTCGGTGGAAACCTCGAACGGGCCGTGGAAGTACTCGCCGGTGTTGTAGGCGGCGGCGTCGATCCACTGCATCTCGGTGAACAGGAAGGCGGCGTGAGAATAAGCCATCTTCTCGGAGGCACCGGAAGCCATGAAGTAGATCATCTTGTCGTCCTTGAAGTCCTCGGCGAACTTCTTGGCGAGCTTCTTGCAGTGCTGAGCGGCGTTCTCGCAGAGCTCGAAGACGTTGGTGAGGCCGGTGATCATGTCCTCGTAGTGGTCATAGCCCTCGGTCTGCTGAAGGATCTCGACAGCAAGAGCGATGGCGTAGCCGGGCTTCTCGCACTTGGCAGCGAAGTTGGCGTGGAAGCCGTGAACGATGACGTAGTCAGCGTCGACGGTCAGAGCGGAGCCAGCCTTGTTGGTGAGGGAGACGACCGGGCAGTTGTGCTTCTTGGCGGTCTTGTTGGCCTCGACGGTCTCGGGCGTGGAGCCACCGAGGGAGCATGTGATCACGAAGGTGTGCTCGTTGACCCAGGAAGGCGTGTCGTAGTTGAACTCGTTAGCAGTGAAGATCTGAACGTTCAGCTTGTCCGTGTTGTTGGCCAGGAAGTACTTGGCGGGGTAAAGGTCGGACATGGAAGCACCGCAGCCGACGAAAGCGACGCTGTGGATCTCGTGGTTGGACAGGACGTCAGCGACGATCTGCTTAGGGAGGTTAAGGTCGATCTCGTACATCTGACACATTCCTTTCAATTTTTGCGGCGCCACATTGCCGGGCGCTCGCAGGGTTACCGTGGTTTGGACCGAGTCGCCGGCCCGTTGAGGATGCGACAAGGGGACTGTCCCATTGTCGCATTTTGGGAATGGAAGCCTGCCTGGGGTATGGGATGCCAGGCAGGCCCCCCGGGGGAAAGCGGTTAGACGCTTGGTCGCGACTAGGCCAGGATGCCGGCCGCGGAGAGGGCGATGCCGCCCACGATGGCGATCACGAGAAGCCAACCGGTGTTGACGTTCTTCTTGATGAGCCAGTACATAAGGCCGGTGAGGCCAAGGGAGATCATCTGGGGCATCATGCCGTCCAGGATGTCCTGGATAACGACGGTGCCCTCAGCGAACTGCAGCGGGGTGGTGGCGCCGATCAGCGTAGCGATCATGCCACCCACGGACATAAGACCCACAATGCCGCAGACATACATGAGCTTCTCCATGAGGTCGCCGCCCTGAAGCTTGCTCAGGTACTCGTGGCCGCCCTGATAGCCCATCTTGGCTGCGAACCAAGTGATCAGCACAGAGGGGACGATGGAGATGAGCATGGCCAGGATCGGGCCCATGATGGAGCCCTGCTGAGCCAGCTGAACGCCCAGGCCAAAGGCGATAACGCGGATGGTGCCCTGGAAGAAGGAGTCACCGATACCGGAAAGCGGACCCATGAGGGAGGTCTTGACCGCGTTGATCGAATCGGGATCGAAGTTCTCGGGATCCTTGGCGTACTCCTCCTCCATGGAGGCGGAGAGGCCCAGAATGAAAGCGCTCGTCTGCGGGGTGCAGTTGTAGAACGCCATGTGACGGTGGTAAGCCTCTTTCTTAGCAGCGAGCTGCTTGGGGTCGGACTCATCCGGATAGAGGCGATCGAGCGTGGGAACCATGCCGTAGAGGAAGCCCATGTTCATCTGACGCTCGTAGTTCCAAGAGGCCTGGATGGCCCAGGAGCGCCAGAAGAACTGGCTGACCTTCTTGTTCAGGGACACGTCCTTGGTTGCGGTTGCCATAGTGTGTTCCTCCTTAGTCTTCGTCGTCTTCGAGCGGATCGTAGTCGGAATCGACACCGGCGGCTGCATGGGAACCGTTGAACTTGAAGCCCATGAAGACGACAGCCAGGCACACACCGATCAGAGCGACCGCGATGACGGACAGGTTGAGGTAAGCGGCGAGCAGGAAACCGATGAACAGGAACGGAGTCATACCCTTCTTGATCATCATGGTGAGCAGCAGGGCCAAGCCGTAGGCGGTCATGATCTTGGTCGAAACGTTCAGACCAGTGGACAGCCACTCGGGAACCATGTTGACGATGGCCTGAACCAGGTCGGTGCCAACAAAGACGGCGAGGAAGATCGGCAGGAAGTACATGATGGCGTACAGACCGGAGCCGGCGCAGATGTGCATACGGTAGGCGGTCTTGAACTTTCCGTTATCGATCGCGCTATCTGCCACATGGGTGAGGGCGGCGATGATGGAGCGGAACACGATGCCGAGGAGCTGACCCAGGACGGCGACCGGGATGGCGATCGTCATGGCGGTCTCGGCGGAAGCATCGGTCAGGCATGCGAAGGCAGCGGCCACGATGCCGCCCAGGACCATATCGGGCGGAACGGCAGCGCCGACCTGCACCAGGCCCATGGACACGAGCTCGACGGCGGCACCGACGGCAAGGCCGGTGGGCACATCGCCCAGCAGCAGACCGACGAGCGTAGCGCCAACGAGGGGCTGCTCGAAGTTAAGACGACCGAGCAGGCGGGAGTCCCACATGCAGAACACGCCGACGAGGCCGACGAGCACCGCACTGATGAACGTATTCATACCCTTCTCCTTTCAGTCAGGCAAAAGCCTGGTTGATTACAGCTTGGCGTCGATGTCGACGCTCTGATACGTAGGGGTCTGCTGGACGTAGAGCTTGATGCCCATGTCGAGCAGCTGGTTGACGTCGGCCTTCTGGTTGGCGTCGAGGAAGACGGAGCTGTCCTTGCCGCCGACCTGATCGGCACCGTCGTGGTTGGCGGTGGCGCCCAAGTTGATGGCGTCGAGCTTGTAGCCCTGGCAGAACTGCAGCATCTCGGCCGTGTTGCCAAAGACGAACATGACGCGCTCGCCGAGGGTGTTGAGCTTGTCCATCTTGGCGAGGGCACGCTCGACGGTGAAGACGTTCAGGCGCACGCCCTGGGGCTTGGCCAGCTTAAGAGCGCCCTTCTTGATGTCATCGTTGGCGGCGGCGTTGTCGACGACGATGATGCGCTCGGCCTGAACCTTGGTGGTCCAGGTAAAGACGACCTGGCCGTGCAGCAGACGGTAATCAAGACGTGCGAGGACGATCTTGGCGGGACCGGAGCTGTGACGGGACGCCTTGGCCTTCTTGGCGGGAGCCGCGGCAGCCTCGACCGGTGCGTTGGGGTTGTTCAGACCGGTGCGGGCCTCGTTGATGAGGGCTGCGAGCTCGGCACCCTTGACGGGGACGGGGCTCATAGCGAGCGTGAGCGCCAGCGGGATGTTGAAACCGCTGACAACCGTGAACTTCGTGCCGTTCTTGGAAAGCTCGACCATGCTGTTGTTGACCGAGCTGCCGAGCATATCGGTCAGCACATAGACGGTGTCGTCCGCGTTGAACGTGGCGATCATGGCGTCCACCTTATCGGTGATGGGCTCCTTGTCGTCACGAGCAAGCGACACGACGTGGACGTTCGACACGTCGCCGAGAACCATCTCGAGCGTGTCTTTGGCGCCTGCGGCCAGGCCGCCATGAGATGCGAGAATGATCTGATTCATCTTGCCTCCTCCTTTTCGTTATGGTCATTATAACGTCTTATACGTTGCTTATATTGCTAATTAGTATAAAGACCGTTCGCGGGTGAAAATCGACCGTTGACGGGTTTAACGTATTTGAAACGTTGGGGCTGGGTAGGCCGCGCTGGCTGGATAACCCGAGGTCAGACCCTGCGCGCAATCCTCTATCGCACAAAGTACCAGGGGCTTTCCTGCACGGTGGGCTCCAGCGCGATGCCGGTGCGCTCCTTAAACAGATCCATGTCCTGCGATTTCTCCGTCCACCACGCGTTGGGCTTAAAGGTCATGCTCTCAACAACATGACCGACAAACACACTGTTGCGCAGCTTGGAGAAGTCGGTGTTCATGATCAGGATGGACGCGAGCACCAGCACGATGCCCAGGACCTTGATCGCGCCGGCGGGCTCAGCGTAGATGCCAATGCCCACCAGTACGGTGACGACCGTCTCGAAAGACATTACGACGGGAACTTTCGACGTCTCGAGCCCCATGGACAGACCCTGCATATATAAGATGTAAGCCACGGCTGTGGGGATGAGTCCAAAGCCAAGGAACAGCAGCAGCAGCTGTGGCGACATTGCCGCGGCGACATCCGGCCACGGAGCCGCGATAGCCGCCATAACCGCACCGCCAAAAACAAAGCCCCAAAACGTGACAGCCAGCGGGTGGACTGTCTTGGTTGCTATCCGGCTAAACACCGCGAGCGACGCACCGCAAAGGCCTGCAATCACGCCCGACGTGACGCCCCAAACCGAAAAATGAAAACCGGAAAGGTCGCCATTGGTCACTGCAAGCACGCAGCCAACGATGTTAAAGACAATGGCGACGAGCTTGTTGGGGGTCACGTCCTCGCGATAAAGCACGCGGCCGAGCACGACGCCAAACACCGGCGAGGTATAGAGCAGCACCGAGGCCGTGGACATGCCCACCTCGCCCATGCACTCGTAATAGCAGGTGTTGGCGGCGGCCAGGCCGACAATACCGACAAGCGCGCAGGGAACAAGCTCTTTAGGGCTTGCCTTGAACAGTGCCAGCGGACCCTGAGCCACGGTAGACCCCTCACCCGGACGGCAGCCCATAAACATTAGGACCGGCGCCAAGATAAGCGCTCCGACCAACAAGCGAAAGGCAGCCATGCTCTGGGACGAAACGCCCATGGCCGAGATGCCGTTTACAAAGATTCCGATGCTGCCCCACATAAGCGCGGCGATCAGCACCAGCACATAGCCCAGATTGCTTTTCTTCAACGCAGCCTCCTCGGTATTGTTTCCAATATGTTTCACACTACGTTATAGTCGTTATATACATTTTTCAAGACACAAATCGGCGAGCGGGAAAGTGATCCGTTTTCCTCCGTCCTCAGCGGATTACTTGGCGGTTGCGGTGGACTAGTTCCCAAATAGAGGCTTCAAGCCCCCAAACAGGAACTATTCCACCGCAACTTATGAGGACATCGAGCTGTTAGGCCGCTCTATCCCCTAGTAGTCGAGCTTCCACATGTAGCGGCGCGTCATGTAGTCCTTGTGGGTGACGGCAGAGAGCGCGCGCATGTACACGTTGTTGAGAATCGGGGCAAAGATCAGGTGGTTGAAGTATTCGCTCACGCTGTCCTTGATGTCATTGAGGCCGAGCTCCTTGGCGTCGAGCTGATAGACGCGCTCGCCACCGTACTGGTTGACGAAGCGGATGCCGCGCTCGTCGTTGCAGCGGCTGCGGCCGACGCTGATGAGCTGGAACAGCGAGGTACGCTTGTCCAGGATCTCGAAGGGGCCGTGGAAGAAGTCGCAGGTGTTGATGGTGCAAGAGTCGATCTGCAGCATCTCCTGCACGTTGCAGATGCTAAAGACGTAGGCGGCACCAAAGAGCGGGCCCTGGGCCATGACGTTGATGCAGGGCTTGTCGGCGTTCTGCTCGGCCCACTTGACAGCGAGCGGACGGGTGTACTCGACGGCCTTGCGATAGATGGGGTCGACCAAGTCGAAGGCGGCCATGGCGGTCTCGTACTCGGCATAGCCCTCGGTCTGCTGCGTGAGCTCCATAGCGATCATGGTCACGACGGCGGAGTTGGTACGGCCCATGCAGGACTCGTCGACGGCCAGGCTGTCGTACTGGATCTTGTAGTCGCAGACCTCGGTGAGGCCGGACTCGTCAACATAGATGGCGATGGTGCTGGCGCCGTGGTCCTTGGCGACCTGAGCGGCGACGATGGTCTCCTTGGTGCCGCGCATAGACACGACGACGGCCAGGGTGTTCTCGTTGACGTAGGCCGGGGTGGCGTGCACGAACTCGTTGCTGGTGTAGCTGGAGCTCACGACCTGCATGGCCTCGTGCTCCATAAAGTACTGGGCAGGATAGTTGCCGCCGTTGGATCCGCCAGCGCCAATCCACACGACGCGCTTGATGCCGCCCTTGTCTGCCTTGTCAGCCAAAACCTGGGAGACGACATCCTTAACCTGTTCCTGAGTAGTCATCGTGCATCAGCCTTTCTTCTCGTTTGATGCTCTCGATGGCATACAAGTTACATACATGTTTTGGTTATGTCGACTAGTTGTATGCTATATTTGACTTAGAAATTCTGCTGCTAAGGTTTTCGATTACTCGTTACCAGCGATTTTATTGTTGTGTTGAATACATGCTTGCTTAGTTAAGCATACAAGTTAGATATAGGTTGGCGATATGAGCGTCTCATCTAAAAAGAAACTGAGCCAATACGAACGCTTGGCGGGTACGCTTCGCGACCGCATCGCCGCCGGCATCTACGCACGCGGAGACAAGCTGCCGTCCGAGATGGAACTCATGAACGAATCGGGCCTGTCGCGCAGCACCGTGCGCCACGCCCTTAAGGTGCTCGTTGATGAGGGCCTGGTGCGCACCGAGCGCGGGCGTGGCGCCTTTGTGGCCGACACGCCCGCGCTCCACGAGAACAACCTGGTGTTTTCGAGCTATACCAAGCAGGTCGAAGGCCAGGGCATGAAGCCCACCACGCGCACCGTGGACTCGGGCTTTGCCAAGGCGGCCGGCAGCATAGCCAAGTTCTTTGACGCCGCCGTGGGCAGCAAACTCGTCAAACTTGTCCGCCTGCGCTACCTGGACGACGCGCCGCTGTGCTTGGAGACCACCTACCTGCCGCCAAGCTTCGAGACGCTCATCGATCGCGATATCAACGGTTCGCTCTACGCCACACTGCGCCAGGAATTCCATCGCGCGCCGGCACAGGGGCACAAGACCTTTGAGGTGTGCTATGCCTCGCAAAACGAGGCGTTTTTGCTCAACGTTGAGCGCGGGCAGGCGTTGATCCTAATCACCGACTACGTCTACGACACCGACGGCCGCCCGCTCCATGTCTCCAAGCGCATCCAGCGCACCGACCGCGCCAAATACACCGAACCCATCGGCTAACCTGCCAAAATAAACCTGCCCCTAAATGGTAGGTTTGGGGAGGTCGGGAAACCAGGTTGGTTTGGGTTGGTTGGGTGTGCGCTCGGCTAGGACCAACTCCATCCAGCACATGTCGTACCAGCGGCCGAACTTTTGGGCGCAGCGGTCGAAGGCGCCCACCAGGCGATATCCCATATGGGCATGGAAATCCTGGCTGTTGTGCGTCAGGTACTCGTCGTCCTTATCGTGCGGCACGGCAATGAGCGCGCACATGTTGGTGATGCCCATCGCGATCAGGCATTGCTTGAGCGCATCGTGCAGCTCGCGACCCAGCCCGCCGTGGCGTACATCGCGCGCCAGGTAGATCGACGTCTCGACCGACCAGTCGTACGCCTCGCGGCTGTTAAGCGGACTCACATAGGCATAGCCTACCGGACGCCCGTCCAACTCCATCACCAAATACGGATAGCGCTTGAGCGTACGCTCAATACGCCCGGCGAACTCCTCAACGCTCGGCACCTCGTATTCGCAGGTAATCGCCGTCTGGCGCACATACGGCTCATAGATGGCAAGCAACGCCGGCGCATCATCGGGCGTCGCCAGGCGAATCGTCGGCTCGGACATCTCGGTCATACAACCCTTCTCCCCCAAAAGCAAAGGCCGCCCTGCGCCAAGCTCAGGCGCAGGGCGGCCCCTTGTCATTACATCAGGCTACAGGACAGCCGCCAACGCGTCGATATCCTTCTGCGTCGTGGCCCAGCTGGTGCAAAAACGCACCACCGTGTGGGTATCGTCGTACTTTTCCCAGTACTCAATCGAGGCATGCTCGCGAATGCGGGCCATGTCCTCGTTGGGCAGAATCACAAACTGCTGGTTTGTGGGCGTCTCCAAGAAGAACTGGTAGCCGCGCTCGTGCAGCACGCGACGCAGCGCCTGAGCGGTCTCAATCGCCTGGCGACCAATCTCAAAATACAGGCCGTCGGTAAAGAGTGCCTCAAACTGCACACCCGTCAGGCGGCCCTTGGCCAGCAACGCGCCATGCTGCTTAATACGCGGAATGGGATGCGCCGGGGCGTGCATGCCGCAAAACACCACGGCCTCGCCGCAAAGCGCGCCGCACTTGGTGCCGCCGATGTAGAACACGTCGCACAGCTGCGCCAGCTCGGGCAGGGTAATGTCGCACTCATCGGCC
>JAXKGH010000121.1:0-17751 GCA_036550475.1 Collinsella sp.
ACCATCAGCCTCTGGCACTCTGGGACACCGATTACGGCACGTTGTACGACTACAAGACGTGGAAGAACAAAGAGACGCTCGTCGCTTCGCTCAACGAGCTTATAGCCTTCCAGGACGAGGTGCTGCCCAACGCGCACGGCTCGGTTTACGTGCCGCCGTCGAATATCCTTTCGGCCCGCGCGCGCAAGCTCATCGGCACCGACGTTCCGCGCATTAAGACCATTGCCAGCACGTATTTTGAGGATGGCACCGACCTGCCGTACGTGCAGGAGTTTGGCGTGGCGAGCGATGGCATTGTGGAGCAGCCACGTATTGTCTCGGGCGGCATGGTCGACGATTCCTATATGCGCCTGGCAGCCGTGTCCGAGCTCAACATGCACTACGTGAGCACGCACTTTATGCACCCGGACGACCTTTTGGACCCCGATCGCGGTGCCAAGGAGGGCTGGGAGGTCTACAAGGGCGGCCTGGTCGACTACCTGGAGTGGCTTACCAAATCCGCGCCCGACCTGCGGCACCAGACGGCGTCGGAGTGCTCCGGCGCCATCCAGCGCTTTTCGTCGGTTACGGTAAGCGTGGATACAAGTGCAGATGCCTGGACGCTCAACCTGGACAACTTTCACGACGAGGCTTGGCTCATGTTCCGCGCCAATAATGGCGAGCCGGGTGCGGTGACGGGTGGCGAACTGACGCACCTTACGGGCAATCTGTACCTGCTCAAGGCAAATGATAAGACCGTGACGATCGAGCGCAAGGAGGGTGGCGATAAATGAGAATCTGCTTGGTACTCGAGGGTTGCTACCCCTATGTGCACGGCGGCGTATCTACCTGGATGCATGGCTGCATTACGGCCATGCCCGAGCACGAGTTTGTGCTGTGGGTGATCGGCGCGCATGCTGCCGACCGTGGCAAGTTTGTCTACGAGCTGCCCGGCAACGTGGTCGAGGTGTACGAGGTGTTCCTGGACGATGCCCTGCGGCTTTCGGGCGAGCAGCACGAAGCCAGTTTTAACGACCGTGAGCGCGAGGCGCTACGCCGTCTGGTTTCGCTCTCCAATCCGGACTGGGACGTTCTGTTCGATATCTTTCAGCGCCGTCGCGTGCATCCGCTCTCGTTTTTGCAGAGCCGCACGTTTATGGATATCTTTCGCGACGTGTGCCTGGCCGAGTATCCCTATACGCCCTTTGCCGATGCATTCCACACCATGCGCTCCATGTTGCTGCCCGTGCTCTACCTGTTGGGCAGCGAGGTGCCGGTGGCCGATGTGTACCATGCCATCTCGACCGGCTACGGTGGCCTGCTCGCCTGCCTGGGCTCAAGCGTTCACCATGCGCCGGTGCTGCTGACCGAGCATGGCATCTATACCCGCGAGCGCGAGGAAGAGATCATTCGCGCCGATTGGGTGGTGCCGTCGTTTAAGGACCGCTGGATTCGCTTTTTCTACCTGCTTTCGGAGGAGATCTACCGCCGCGCCTTCCGCGTGACCAGTTTGTTCCATAACGCTCGCAAGACGCAGATCGATATGGGTTGCGATGCAGACAAATGCCTGGTTATCCCCAACGGCATTCAGTTCGACCGCTTTAAGGACATTCCCTTAAAGCCCGATGACGGCTGGGTGGACATTGGCGCGGTGGTGCGCCTGGCTCCCATCAAGGACGTCAAGACTATGATCTATGCCTTCTTTGAGCTGCACGAGCGCCTGCCTAAGGTGCGTCTGCACATCATGGGCGGCGTGGACGACGAGGAGTATAGCGCCGAGTGCCACGCGCTGGTCGAAACCCTGGGCGTGCGCGACCTGATCTTTACCGGCCGCGTCAACGTGGTCGAGTACATGGAAAAGCTCGACTTTACCATTTTAACGAGCATCTCCGAGGGCCAGCCGCTCAGCGTGCTGGAGTCGCTTGCAGCGCGCCGTCCCTGCGTGACGACTGAGGTGGGCTGCTGTCGCGAGCTGCTCGAAGGCGCCCCGGGCGACGACTTTGGTGTGGCGGGTTTTGTGACGCCGCCTATGTATCGCAAGAGCTTGGCCGATGCCATGGAACGCATGTGCACAAGCCGCGCCCGCCGTATCGAGATGGGGGAGCGCGGCCAGCGTCGCGTTGCCACGTACTTCTTGCACGAGCAGATGCTCGTCAACTATCGCGCGCTGTACGACGAGACGGCGCGTGCGTTTGACCTGCCCAGAGAGGGGGAGTAGCCGGTGGCCGGAATCGGTTTTGAGCTCAAGCGCCTGTTTAGGCGCAAGGGTCTGTTTGCCACGATGCGTGCCTATGGCTACGCCGGCATTGTGTGCACGGGCCCCATGCTGTTGGGCGTGCTGCTCCAGGTGGGTATCTTGGTGCTGTGCGGTCTGTGGGGTGTGGGCCGTGCCAACCAGGATCTGCTGGTGTGCATGGTGACCTATACGCTGCTGGCGTCGCTTTTGCTCACGAGTTTTTTCTCCATGCCGGTCACGCGCTTTTTGGCTGATATGTTGTTTGCCGAGCGCGAGGATGAGATCCTGCCTTCGTTTTGGGGCTCTAACGCCATCATGCTCGTTGCGGGCACGGTGCTCTACGGCGTCTTTTTGCTGTTCTCGGGTGCCACGCTGCTGCAGGGGCTGCTGTGCCTGTGGCTGTTCAACATTATGATCGTCAACTGGAACGGCATGAGCTACCTCACGGCCATTAAGGACTACCGGGGTATTCTGTGCAGCTTTGCCGCGGCCCTTGGCGTGGCGTGCCTGTGCGCCTTGGCCGCGCTGGCGCTGGGGCTGCCGCCCGTCGAGGGCCTGCTGGCCTCAATCGCCCTGGGCTACGGTGTGATGCTCGCCTGGGACGTGGTGCTGCTGTACCGGTATTTTCCTCAGAGCGATCGCAGCCCCTGGCTCTTTTTGCGCTGGCTCGACCAATTTATGCCGCTGGCGCTCACGGGCCTATTTACCAACCTGGGACTCTTTGCGCACCTGGTGATTATTTGGGCGGGGCCCATTGGCGTGCAGGTCAAAGGCCTGTTTTACGGCGCGCCCTATCATGATGTGCCGGCGTTGCTTGCGTTTTTGACCATTCTGGTCACGACCGTCAACTTTGTGGTCTCGGTCGAGGTCAACTTCTATCCGCGCTACCGCGACTACTACAGCCTGTTTAACGACGGCGGCGTGGTGGGCGACATCGTGGTGGCCGAGGAGGAAATGCTCGCCACGCTCAACCGGGAGCTGCGGTTTTGCGCACTCAAGCAACTGTTTGTGACGGCAGCGGTCATCTCGCTCGAGACCACGGTGCTCTCGGCCCTGCCACTGGGCTTCAACAATCTGATGCACGGGTATTTCCGCACGCTGTGTGTGGGCTATGGCCTGTATGCCGTGGGCAACACGATTCTGCTGATCTTGCTGTACTTTACCGACTACAAGGGCGCCGTGCTTGCCTCCGGGCTGTTCGCGGGCGTGGCGGGGCTGGCGACCATCGTCTCGCTGTTCTTTCCGCAGCAGTTTTATGGCTTTGGTTTTTTGCTCGGCGCGGCGGTGTTTTTTGTTGTGGCGCTCATGCGGCTCGATGCCTATACCGCCAACTTGCCGTATCGTATCCTGAGTCAGCAGCCCATTGTGGCGACCGACAAGACGGGTCGCTTTACGGAGCTGGGCTACTTGCTCGACCGTGCCGAACAGCGCTATGAGGAGTTGCGTCTAGAGGGCGAGCCGCATGGCGTGTTTGAGCGCACGGTGGTTCGCATGTATCGCAATCGTTGGGGAGGTCCTGATGACCGATAGGATGATATCGCGTCGCCGCTTGATTGAGGCGGCTGCCGGCACATTGCTGCTTTCGGGCTGCTCTTCGCAGGACGAATCCTCGACAAAAAAGACCAAGAAGCAGGGCAAGATTAAAAAGGACGATGCGGCTAGCGAGACCAAGCACCTTCGCGACAAGGATGGGTTGTACGAGGTCTACGACGACTCGGGCATCGTATGCATGTACCTGACGGTCTCGCGCGGCAACAGCTCCGAGAACACCGACCATAGCTGGGCCGAGATCAATACCTACTCGGTCTACGACTATGCCGACATGGGCGTGACGCGCTATCAGGTTATGGGCCTGCTGCAGCCTGGTGATGATAAGGGCCCCGTTGCTGGCGAGGTCGGCTATGGAGAGGAGGCGCCCAACGCCACGGTGCAGGTGCGCGGTCAGACGTCGAGTACCTATACGCAAAAGAACTACAAGGTGGAGCTCAAAAAGGGCAAGGGCACGTGGCGCCAGCAGCGTGCGATTGCGCTCAACAAGCATATGGGCGAGGGCATGCGCTTTCGTAACAAGATGGCCTACGATTTGATCCGTGGCATTCCCCAGATGATGGGCCTGCGCACGCAGTTTGTGCACTTATGGGTGTGCGACCAGACCGAAAAATCCAACGACACCTTTGAGGACTACGGTCTGTTTACGCAGGTCGAGCAGCTCAACAAAACGGCGCTCAAGGCCCACGGTCTGGATAAGAGCGGGCATCTGTATAAGGTGAACAGCTTCGATTTCCATCGCTTTGAGGACACTATTAAGCTCACCGATGACCCCGACTATAACCAGACGGCGTTTGAGGGCATGCTCGAGATTAAGGGCGATTCGGACCATACCAAGTTAATCGAGATGCTCGATGCGCTCAACGACGATACGCAAAAGATCGACGATGTGCTCGACACCTACTTCGATACTGAGAACCTGGTCTATTGGATGGCGTTTCAGATCTTGACGGGCAATTGCGACACGCAGAACCGTAACTGCTATCTGTACAGCCCGCTTAACTCCAAGGTTTGGTACATCCTGGATTGGGATAACGACGGCATGCTGCGCAAGCTCGAGTTGAGCCTGACGGGATTCTCGGATTATGCGAGCTGGGAGCGCGGTGTGAGCAACTACTGGGGCAACGTTCTGTTTAACCGCGCGTTGCGCAGCAAGTCGTTCCGCAGCGAACTCGATAGCGCCGTCAAGGACCTGCGCTCGTATTTAACCGAAGAGCGTCTGAGCAAGATGGTCGAGCATTATCGTGAGGTCACGGAGCCGCTCGTCTTTGCTGCGCCCGACCTGGAGAATCTGCCCGTGACCAAGGACGAATACGAGCAGATTGCCGCGGCGATTCCTTCTGAGATCGAGGAGAACTATAAGAGCTTTCGCGAGAGCTATAAAAAGCCCATGCCGTTCTACATTGGCGTGCCGCAGATCGATAACGGTAAGCTGCGCATTAACTGGGATGCTTCATACGATTTCCAAGCTCGTGACATTCGCTATACCGTGGAGCTTGCGCGCGACTATGCCATAAGTGACGTGCTTTTTAAGGCCGAGGACGTGCTGCTGCCCGAGGTGACCTGCGATGCGCCCGATGCCGGCCAGTATTTTGTGCGCGTGCGCGCTACCAACTCCGATGGCTACACGCAAGATGCGTTTGACTACTATGTGACCGACGATGGCAAGCAGTACGGCATGCTGTGCTTCTATGTCAAGGATGGCGGTAAGGTCGTGGGGGATACGTATGAGGAGGGCTAGCGCGCTGCTTGAGCGCCTGGCGGCACCTCCCGTGCGTGCCACGCAGGAACGTTACCGCCACGAGCTTAAGTACCTTATCAACGAGGGCGAGCACGCTGCGCTTGCCTGCCGCATGGTGCCGGTGTTTAAGCTGGATAAGCATGCGCAGGCAGGCGGTTACACCATTCGCAGCCTGTACTTTGACGACTACTGCAACTCGGCCTATGAGGAAAAAGACGCCGGTATTCTCATGCGCAAAAAGTATCGCGTGCGCATCTATAACGGCAGCGACAAGGTGATTAAGCTCGAGCGCAAAAAGAAGTACGGCAGCTGGATCTACAAGGAGGACGCGCCGCTCACGCGCGACGAGTTTGAGCAGATCCTGGCCGGCGACTACGACTTTTTGCTCAGAAGCCCCTATCCGCTCTGTCGTGAGTTCTACATCGAGTGCATTTGCAACATGATGCGCCCGCGGACCATCGTGGACTACGAGCGCGAGCCGTGGGTTATGGACGAGGGCACGGTGCGTATAACGTTTGACATGAACGTGCGTGCCGCGGTGGGGAGTTTCGATATTTTTGATGCGACCTTGCCCGCATTGCCCGTGCTGGAGCCCGGCAAGCTGGTGATGGAGGTCAAGTTTACGGAGTTTTGCCCGCAGCTGGTGCGCGATATGGTGCCGCCGGGCGCGGCCGAGCTCACGGCGGTCTCCAAGTACTGCCTGTGTTACGAAAAGACCGCCTACCTGCGCGGATTTAATTACTGGGAATCGGATTTTGAGAACCGAGGGGATATTTAGACCATGAGCACCAGGGACTTTTTTAAGAACTCCGTCTTGGAGGCGTTTGGTCAGGTCGACCCTGCCAAGATCGGCCTGTCGCTGCTCGTGGCGCTCGCCATGGGCATCCTGATCTACTACGTGTACAAGCGCTTTTTTACCGGTGTGGTGTATTCGCGCAGCTTTGCCGTGACGCTCGTGGGCATGTGCGTGCTCACCTGCATGGTCACGCTCGCGATCTCGACCAACGTGGTTATCTCGCTCGGTATGGTCGGTGCTCTGTCCATCGTCCGCTACCGTACGGCGGTCAAGGACCCGCTCGACCTGCTGTATCTATTTTGGGCCATTACCACGGGCATTACGGCCGGCGCCGGCATGTATGCGCTCGTGGGGCTTACGGCAGTGGTGATCGTGGTGATGATCGCCAGCTTTGCGAGCCACCAGGACAAGTCGCGTGTGTACATGATGGTCATTCACTACACGGGCCAGACCACCGGCGACGATATCGTGCGTGCATTTGGGCGCACCAAATTCACCGTCAAGTCCAAAACGATGCGCGGTGATAAGGTCGAGATGGCCGCCGAGGTGTTCTCTGACGGTGCGGATATGCCCTATGCCGACGCCATCCGCGCGCTCGATGGGGTAGAGGACCTGACCCTGATTCAGTACAACGGCGAGTACCACGGCTAGATGTCGTTTGTTCGTTATCAAACCGGCCTTGGGATGATATTGTTCCAAGGCCGGTTTTGTTATGCACGTCGGGTGGTGTTGCGCTCCACAAGCCGTATGCCAAAGGTACTGTCGCAGGGGGTATAGGGTTTTCCGTCGATAAGATCGATGATTGCCTCTGCCGCCTTGTTGCCAAGCTCGTTGTAATCAAAATGGACCGTGGTGAGCGATATGCGTCTGATCGACGAGGTTTTGTTGTCGCCGAAGCCGCACAGCATGACGTCGTCGGGGCAGGCGATCTGGAGCTCGTCGAGTCGGTCGAGCACCTTGAGCGCCATGGCGTCCGAACCGCATGCGATGCAGTCGGGTTTGAGTGCGATTGCTCGGTCTATCTGCTCGGTGATATCGGCCTGGGGGGCAAAGTTGACCTCGATGGTATCCACATGGATGCCCCGTTGGGCGCAAACATCGACAAAACCAGCGTGGCGTTCTATGCCCAGCGCGTGGTCGGCTTGGGGAAAGTTGAGATAGGCGACGCGCGATGCGCCTACTTGGGCGATGTGTTCGCCCATGAGCTTTCCGGCAGCATAGTCGTTGACCTTTAGACTTGGCAGCTCAGGGTCATATTGTCCCAGCAACAGCACGGGTCTACCGCACGTCTGCAAGCAGTGGCGGTGTTCTTTGGTTACATAGGTCGATCCGTAGATGATGGCATCTACTCCTTGGCGGGAAAGGCGCTGGACGATTTCGGATTTACGGTGCCGACGGGGGTCGTCGAATGCCAAGAAGGGCTGATAGCCGCGATCGAGACACGTTTCGCTCATACCCGCCAGGATGCGCGTGACGCTCTGCGAGTCCAGCCCGTCGACAATAACGCCGACAAGCCCGCTCTTGTTGGTTTTGAGCTGCACGGCGGCCACATTGTGCTCAAAGCCGGTTTCCTCAATAGCCTTGGCAATCTTGTCGGCGGTTTTCTGCGAGATGGAGCCGCCCGTCAGATATCGTGAAACGGTGCTCTTGGATACACCGCAGAGATTTGCGATATCTATGATGTTCATGTCGCCTCCATTCGTCAGTCTCTTTTTTGTTCGCTTAGGTTTTCTCCAGGTATTTAAGCTGTCTACAGTGTACACGATAGGGATGCTTGCCTGTAAACGGTATGAAAAGTCCGGTGAGTGGTCAGAAATGGGAACGTTCCCAAATATATATTGACCCTATATGAAATCGAATACATAATACGAAACGGGAACGTTCCCAAAAGTGCGCTGAGCGATCTGGATACGATGCGCACGTATGTGAAAGGGGGATAGAATGACTTTTGGAGATTACCCGCTCGGCATGGCTTACGATTATCGCAAGCGCAAAGAGCTGGAGCTGGGGGATATCAAACGCGACCTTAAGAGCAAGGACACGTCGCAAAAGCTGTCGGTTCGCACTTCGATTGGGTTTATCGATATCTACTTGTACTATCCGCAGCAAGATCCGTCCAAGGTGACGCATAACGTTGTTGTGTGGAACTATCACGGTGGGGGTTTTGTACTGCGCGACTGGGAGCTCGATATTCCGTATTGCCAAAAGGTGGCCGATCAGTCTGGCTGTCTGGTAGTCAATGTAGACTATGCTACGGGCCCCGAGTATAAGTTTCCCATTCCTCAGATGACATCCTATGAGGTCTTGCAGTATTGTGCCCAGAACCATCGGGAAATGGGTCTGCCTTCGAACGATTTTGTCCTATGCGGTCACAGTGCGGGCGGCAACCTTGCCGCAGCGCTGTGCGAGTTGGTGACCGAGGACGACGGAATCAATATCGTCGGCTTGGTGATGGATTACCCATCGCTTAAGCCGATGCTGGCGGTCAGGTCTTGTCTGGATGGCTCGCGCGCCATTCCGCAAGAACGTATGGAGCAGTACGCCACATGGGCCTTTGTCTGCGAAGCCGATCTGTCTCATCCATTGGCTGCGCCGATCCTTGCAAAGGACATTGCGTGGCCCAAGACCTTGATCAACGTTGCGGAGTTTGACTCTTTGGCCTTGGAGGGCGAGGAGTTTGGCCAGCAGCTTAAAGAGCAGGGTGTGTTGGTTGATGTGAAGCGGTATATGGGCTGCATGCACGGGTTTACCCATTCGTGCTTTGCCCGCGAGTATGACGAGGCCGCATCTGAGGATGCCTGGTCGCGCATTGCCGCCTTTGTCAGTCAATTGGACAGGGAGTCATAATGATCTATCGTGAAGTTGCCCTAAGGGACGACGGGTCTTCGATGCTTAAGGTGATGGCCTTAAATCCGGGCATCAGCCGCGGAAAAAGGAAGTCGCGTCCTGCCATTGTGATTTGCCCTGGCGGCGGCTACCTTATCCGAGCATTAAAGGAGCAGGAGCCCGTCGCAGCTCGTTTTTTGGGCCTTGGGTACCAGGTGTTTATTCTTGGCTCTGTTAGACCAGGATTGACATGCCGACCTGCCGGCTAACTCGCCGTCTCCCCGTCGGGCGCCGGCGTCTTGACCCTCATCTCGAACGGCATCCCGCCCTCCCGGACGAGCGCCCTGAGGAACGCGTTGACGGCGGTGGACATGGACAGGCCGAGCTCGTCCAGGATGGCCGTGGCCCCCTTCTTGACCTCCGGGTCGATGCGGATCGTCGTGGCCGGTATGTTCGACGGCATGGCCTCACCCCTCCTCGTGTATCGCGGTGCGAGCATTCTACCGCCTCTATGCGGCGGGCGCGGCCCAGTAGTCCATGTAGGGCGGCTCCACGTTGAACATGTCGCGGACGCGGCTCCTGCAGACGCCGTGCGCGAGCTGCCGCGCGACCGTGCGCCCGGCGGCGCCGGAATCGGTCGCCATGAAGGTTCGGCACCACCTGAACCAGGCGAGGTAGGCATCGAGGTGCTTCGTCGACACGCCCTTGAACGGCTCCATGAAGGCGCCGAGGAGCGAGTGGACGGTGTTGATCCGGTTGATGGTTCCCCCGGAGCGGTCCTTGGGGTCGTAGGCCGCGTGCGCGGCGACCTCGAGTTCCGCGAGGACATTGACGTAGACGGCCGCCCTGTCGGTCGCGACGACCGAGCCGGCCGCGATGCGGCCCCTCAGCGCGTCCATGGCGCGCTCCCTCGAAAGGGCCCCCCGCCCCGTGACCTCGAGGAACGTCTCGTTCGAGTCGTTCACGCCGGTCATGACGCAGATCCGCTCGCGCGACAGCCCGCGCCTGTGCACCTGCTTGCCGCGGTGCCGGGAGGGGCGCGGCATCGCGAACGACCCCTTCGCGTGGTTGCCCTTGAACGACTCGGGGAAGTAGGTCTCGTCGAGCTCGCAGCCGCAGCCCCGCTCGACCCTGAACGAGGGGGAGTAGGCCGAGAGGCACTCGATCAGCCTGTGGCGCATGGTGTAGGCGGTCTTGAGGCAGACGCGGCAGCGCCTCGCGCACTCGCGCAGGGGCAGCATGAGCACGAAGCACTCGGCGTAGGCCATCCAGGTCTCCTTCGGGAGCCTGCTCGTCCCCAGGATGCGCTCGCTGCCCATGCCGAAGGTCCTGCCGCAGCCCCGGCAGAGGTAGCGCTGCTCGCCGTTCTTCGATTTGCCCTTCTTCACGACCGCGGCGGACCCGCAGCGCGGGCAGCGCTCGATTTCGTAGGCGGAGCCGGCCGCGTCGTCGAACGCCGCCGCGCGGATCACGTCCCTGACGGACTCGATAGCGCGGCGGCGCTCGGTCTTGCTGAGGTTCGCCATGCCCTTCTTGAAGTTGAGGACCAGGTCTTCGGCGTTCATGCTGCCCCCATCATCGCGGTCTACGGGGTCAACGATATGGCACCGTGGGGACACATGTATGTCAATCCTGGTCTAACAGAGCCTTATTCTTTCGTACCCGGTGTTCTTTAATGGCAGGCCCGATGACTGGCAGGATGGTCCGGAGTTTTGCGAGGACAGCAAGTATCCGGAACAGCTGCGCGACCTTATGCGTGCCATGGCTTATATCCATGAGTGCGCAGATGAGCTCGATATCGATACCGATCGCATCTACGCACTCGGTTTTTCGGCGGGCGCTCATTTGGTCGGCTCCCTTGCGGAGCGCTGGGATGATCCGAGCCTGCTCGACGGTATTTCTCCCGAGGTTGCTCGTCCGCGGGCGATTCTTATGGGCTACCCGATGATCGACGCCCAAAACGCCAGCAGGGAAGAGTATCTGAACTCCCAGAATCCTTTTGTGCGCTATTTTACGCGCGGAATCTTTGGGACTGACGACCCCACGCCCGAGCAGTTGGCCCAGGTCGACCTTGTTCAGAACGCTAGGGCGGATATGCCCAGGGTTTTTGCCTGGCATACGGTGAACGATACCGAGGCGCCTTCGACAAAGTCGATCGCCTTTATCGCTCGCCTTATGCAGCTTGGTGTTCCCTGCGAGTACCACCTTTTCCAGGAGGGCAAGCACGGAAACGCGTTGGCTGACGCCACCTGTGCCGCATGCGAGGAAGAGATCGATGCCCGAGAGGCAAGTTGGGTCGAACTGGCCACGACTTGGCTCGATAAGGATTTAGACAAGAATGAAACGGAGCTATCTCATGAATAGCGATATGAACGTTCAACAGATTGTTGAGCTTGTCGGCGGCGCCGACAACATTAAGACCGTGACGCACTGCGCCACGCGCCTGCGCTTTGTCTGCAAGAAGGACGAGGTCGTTGATGTCAAGGGCCTCGAAGGCACCAAGGGTGTCATCAAGGTTATCCTTGCCGGCGGCCAGGTTCAGGTTGTCATTGGACCTCAGGTCGAGTTTGTCTACAAGGACGTTATCGACCTTATCGGCGAATCCTTTGCCTCCGCGGGCATGGAGGACGCCGATACGTCTAAGCCCCTGGGCAAGCGTATCGTCGATGCCGTGTTTGACCTGCTTTCGGGCTCGTTTACCCCGCTGCTGCCCGCCATGGCGGGCGTGGGTATGGTCCGCGCGCTTATGGTCCTTCTGACGAGCTTTGGCATCGTTGCCGAGGACTCCACGACTTATTCCATCTTGCTGGGCATCTACGACGGTTTCTACTACTTCCTGCCCATCATCCTTTCGGTCAGTATGGCCAACAAGCACGGTTCCAACATGTTCATCGCAGCCACTATCGCTGCAGCCGTGTTGGATCCCAACATCGCCGGCCTGGTCGACCAGAAGGACGTTACTTTCTTTGGTCTGCCGCTTATCACGATGAGCTACGCCTCCACGGTGCTTCCGGTCCTAATCGCCATTCCGTGCTATTCCGCGGTGTATAACTGGCTCAAGGCTCATGTTTCCCGTAACTATCAGAATCTTGTTGTTCCCTTTGTGTGCATCATCCTCTTTGTTCCGTTCATTCTGTTTATTTTTGGTCCCTTTGGCAAGTACGTTGGCGACCTGCTGATCGCCGGTATCTCTGCCATCATGAACGTTGCTCCCTGGCTTGCCGGTGCCTTTCTGGGCGGCTTCTGGTCCATGCTCGTTCTGTTTGGTCTGCACTGGCCTTTCGTTGCCTTGGGTATCACCAACATCGCCGCGACGGGCTCGGACGTCATCATTGCATGCGCTGGCATGGGCGCCACTTTCGCTTCCATCGGCATCTGCCTTGGCCTGATTCTCAAGGCAAAGGACCTGGAGCTGCGCGAGCTTATGGTGACCGCTATCGTCCCCGCCCTTTTTGTCGGCATTACCGAGCCCATCTTGTACGGTGCGGTGCTGCGCTATAAGCGCCTGCTTGCCTATTCGATCATTGCAGGTGCCGTGAGTGGCGCCATCTGCGCCGTCATGGGCGTCAAGGCTACGGCTGCATTCTTTAGCATCCTTGCTCTGAACATCTACCTTAACTGGCAGATGGGCCTTGTGGCAGGTATCGTGGCCATGGCTATTTGCATTGGCCTGATCGCTGTATTCGGTTACGGCGATGCCGATGCCTCCAAGACCGACGATCGTAAATTTGAGCTCGAGGTCTAGTTTGGACGAGGGGCGAATGCGGTGCGCGAGTGCTGCGTTCGCCCCCCTATGTTGCTAAACTGGGTTGTGTTGGATTAAGGGCAGAATGACTGACCCGTCTGGAGTGCGTGTATGACAACCATGCGTGACGTTGCAGAGCTTGCGGGTGTTTCGAGCGCTGCGGTTTCCCGTTTTCTCAACGGCGGATATATTTCTTCAGAAAAAAGCGAACGCATTAAAGAGGCCATTCAGAAGACCGGTTATGTTCGTTCTAACCAGGCGCGCGCCCTTCGAACAGGGTGCACCAAGCTCGTTGGCGTCATCGTACCTAAGATCAACTCCGAATCGGTAAGCCGCATTACCGCTGGTATTGGTCAGGTGCTCGATCGGCGTGGCTATCAGATGCTGTTGGCGAACACTGACAATGCGCCGGCGCGCGAACTAGAGTACCTGGACCTGTTCCAGAATCACCCGGTCGATGGCATCTTGTTGGTGGCTACCATGATTACCGACGAGCATCGAGCGGCCATTGCGTCTTGCCACGTGCCAATCGTGCTGATTGGTCAGAACGTTGAGGACGTCGCCTGCGTGTATCACGATGACTACGAGGCCGCCTTTGAGCTGGGCAGGGCGCTCGCGGGGCGCGTAGAAGGCAAGATCGGCTACGTTGGCGTTACCGATGAGGATCGGGCCGCCGGCTACGATCGCCGCCGCGGTCTAGAAGTTGGCTTGCGCGATGCCGGTGTTGAGTTCGATCCCGATCTGGTTCGTCAAGGTTCCTTTACGCTCGGTTCGGGCTATCTTGCTGCGCGTGAGCTGCTCGAGGTTGCGCCCGATATTTCGTTTATCGCCTGTGCGACCGATACCATGGCTGCTGGCGCTCTGCGCGCTATCGACGAGGTCCGCGGGCCGGGTGAGGGCGTTCGTAGCGTGAGCGGATTTGGTGACAACGCTTTTTTGCGCGCACTGACGGGCGGTATTCCTACCGTGCATTATGGCTACCTGACCAGTGGCTTGGAGGCGACAAACATGTTGCTCGATGCGCTGGACGGCACGGAAGGGGAGTGCGGCATGCGCGCTCTTAAACTTGGTCATCAACTCATGTGTGTTTAGTCCTTGTATCTAATTTGATTCTGTTCCGGTTTTCTGCGGGTTCATATTTGACGAATATTTAGCGTTCGCCGTGAGAGTTCAATCTTTCGCGGCGATATGTAATGGTTGCAGTTATATATATCTTCGTCCCCATTATTCCCGCCATCGTGGCCTCGGGCCTGCTGCTGGGTTTTATGGGCGCCCTCAACTTTATGGCTTCCAACGGCTTTATTGCGCTCGAATCGCCCGGGGTGGTGCTGCGCTTGCCGCTGCCTTTAAGACCCGCGACGCCAAGATCAAGGGCTTGGCGCTTCCTTCGGCCCTTTCCGCCTTTATGGGTATTACCGAGCCGGCCATCTTTGGTGTGAACCTGCGCTTCTTTAAGCCCTTCATCGCCGGCTGTATCGGCGGTGGCTGCGGCGCCCTGGTCTGCGCGCTTACCTCGCTCGCGGCCTCTGGCACCGGCGTTACCGGCATCTTCGGTATCCTGCTGTGCCTGGCTCAGCCCGTGCAGTACGCGATCATGTTCGCGGTTGCTGCGCTCGTGTCTTTTGCCATCTCGTTTGTCCTGTACAAGGACGAGCCAAGGCTTCCGAGCAGGCCTAAGAACTTTTGATTGGGGGATGCCCGCGGGCTAGCGTGCCTGCGGGTTTCCCGTTTGTGTTTGGCGTCCCAGATCGGCGGCGCCGCATCTTAGATTTGAAAGGGGCGTTCTATGTCTAATGCACTTGGTCGCGACCTGGCAAAGCTCGTTGCCGCCGTTGAGGCGGCTGCTACCGAATGTGGCCACGGCGCCTATGGCCAGCGCTTTCACCTTATGCCGCCGTCGGGTTGGCTCAACGATCCCAACGGCCTTTGCCAGGCAGATGGCGTGTTCCATGCCTATTTTCAGTATGCACCGTTTGATGTCGAGGGCGGCGTTAAGGCTTGGGGCCATGCGACGAGCTGCGATCTTATGACCTGGGGTTACGTGGGCGCGCCGCTGCTGCCCGACGAGCCGTTTGATTGCCATGGTGTGTACTCGGGTTCGGCCCTTGCCGAGGACGGTCGCATTCGCGTGCTGTACACGGGCAACGTGAAGCTCTCCGATGCGAACGGTACGTACGATTACGTCAATACGGGCCGCCGTGCCGATACCATTTATGTTGAGAGCACCGACGGCCAGACGTTTGGTGCCAAGCGCGTGGTGCTGGCGTCCGAGGATTATCCCGAGGATTTGACCTGCCATGTGCGCGATCCCAAAGTGTGGTGCGATGCGGACGGGCGCTACCACATGGTGCTGGGTGCGCGTCGTCGCGTGGACGGGCCGCATGTTGAGAGTCGCTTTTGCGCCATGCACGGCGAGGGCGCCGGGCGCGATGTCGGCGAGATTCTGGTCTATGGTTCGCCCGATATTCTAAGTTGGGAGCTCGAAAACCGTGTGTCCACGCCCGATCGCTTTGGCTTTATGTGGGAGTGCCCGGGCTATCTTGAGCTTGAGGCGGATGACGACGTCCCGGCGAAGTTTTTGTCGTTCTCGCCGCAGGGCCTTGAGGGCGGTCGTTGGGATCGCGGCAATGTCTATGCTGCGGGTTACATGCCTGTTGCTGGTGACATTACAGATGACGATAGCGAGTTTGAGCTGGGCGATTTCCTCCTGTGGGACGCCGGCTTCGATTTCTACGCGCCGCAAGAGTTCACGGCCGAGGACGGTCGCCACATTCTGATCGGTTGGATGGGCATGCCCGATGAGCCGACCTATGGCAATGCGCCTACGCTGGTGGCGGGCTGGCAGCACTGCTTGACGGTGCCGCGTGAGCTTACGGTTGGTGCCGATGGTGTGGTGCTGCAGCAGCCGGCGCGCGAGATCGAGCATCATTATGCCTCGGTGCTCGTGGGCGCGGGATCGCTTGAGGTTGCTGGCGATACCTGCTTTGATGTTAGGGTCGATGACGTTGACGGGGCGTTTGCCGCGACCGTTGATGGTGAGCTGTTGCTGTCGTATCTGCCAGCCGAAGGCGAGTTGCCCGCGCGCTTTGAGATGCGCTTTGCCGATGAGTCGCGTGCCTCTGCCGGCTGCGGGCGCACCGTGCGCTGGGAGCCCGTTGACGAGGTGCGTAACGTGCGCATTGTGGGCGACGTTTCGTCGGTCGAGGTGTTCGTCAACGACGGCGCGCTCGTGTTCTCGACGCGCATGTACCCACAGTCCTACGGTGTGTCGGTTGATGTGCCTGGCGCGAGCGTGACCTATCACAAGCTTAGCTTCTAGGCGCCTAGGCGCGGGACGCTAAGGCGCTTGGCGGCACTCTGGCGCTATACTGCAGCCGTTACCCATGATGCGGGGAACACCCGTGTCATGGGTTTTGCTTTTGAAGGGACGGTGCCGTATGGACGTGCAGGGATTCGAAGAGGCTTGGAGTGCGCGTGCCCGTGCGCGTGAGGCTCGGTTGCTGGCGGCACCGCATGTGCCGGCGGCATTATCGTTGCTGGGCATCGTGCGCCCCGGTGACCGTCTGGTGGCTTTCGCGGATGACTTCGCCGCTGCGTTTTCGTGCGGTTTTGAGGTCCACGATGTAGTGCTGGTGGGGTTGCCGTCCGTTGCGGCGTTCGAGGCTGCGTCCGAGGGTTTTGCCGGTTCACTCGACCCTGAGGCCCCGCATCTGTGGTGGTTCGTCAACTCCATCGGTGGTTTTGGCCTGCGCGTGTCCGACCTGCGCGCTCTGGGTCGCGCGGCCCGTGGGGCACACGCGCTGCTCGTGGTGGATAACACCGTGGCTAGCGTCTTTGGGTGCGATCCTTTGCGCCTGGGTGCCGTGCTGTCGCTCGAGGCGCTCGATCGCGTGTGCGCTGGCGAGGCACCGCGCAAGCTCGTGGCGGTGTCGGTCGCGCGCTCGCAGCTCAAGCGCCATCGCGTGGATGCTGCGGCCGAGTGCGCGCATACGCTGCTCGAGGGGTGCGGAATGGCCGCACTCGATCTGTCCGCCGATGAGGCCGAGGTGCTAGAGCGCGGGCTCGACACGCTCGATGCCCGCATGCAGACTCACTTCGATCGCGCCCGTGCGCTGGCGGAGTATCTGGCCGCCAATGAGATGGTACACAACGTGCGCTATCCCGGGCTGACCTCGCATCCCGATCACACTGTCGCGACGGGCATCCTCGAGCACGGCTTTGGTCCGACAGTGGAGTTCGACCTGATCGGCCGCACCGCGGTCGAATTGTTCAGCATGCTGCCGGGGGAGTTCCGCACATCACCCGCCGGCGGCCCAACAACGCGCCTCTCGGCCCCGCGTGGCAAGCAGGCAACCACCATCCGCCTCTTCGCCGGCACCGACGACCCCCTGCAGGTAGCCGCCACCCTAGACAACGCCCTCCGAAAGTAGCTAATTAGCTACTCTGCATTGATGCTGGCGATCAAGTCGTTTGCCCTGGCGGCGATGACGTTGTTAATTTCGGCTTGCAGGGTTTCATAGGCCTTGATGGCTCGCTCGCCGGCGGGGGTGAGGGTGGATCCGCGGGCGCCGTCGCGCTCGATGAGTTTGCAGCCCAGTTGACCTTCGGCTTCGTTCACAATGCGCCAGGCCTTGGAATACGCCATGCCCATGCTCTTTGCGGCACGGTTGAGCGAGCGCTCGCGGGCGATACCTTGCAGCAGTAAGACGCAGCCGTGGCCGAACACGCCCGGCAGATCTTTGTCGCACGCTTGAATGACCAACTTTGCCGTCGTCTTGTACTCCATACGCTCCACGTCTTCCCGCTAAAGTGTTTGCTGGGCAAACGCAAAGCCTGCGTCAGACCCTCGTGTGCTCTTCTTAAATCATGCATTGTAGCAG
>JAXKGH010000122.1:0-35485 GCA_036550475.1 Collinsella sp.
TCGTCAATCGTAAAGCAACGACCGTCGACCCAGCAGACGGTGACCGGCACGACCTGTCCGCCCGCGAGGATGCGAGCCACGACGTCCACATACTGCTTGTGCACGCGCCGAGTTTTGCCATCTGTCTGTCGATATTCCATGTCTCCTATTATCGAACGCATGTTTGCATGTTGTAAAGCGAACAGACTGTGGTTTTGGAGTGTCGGAGCGAACGCGCGTGTCCGCATGGCGTGATAGCAAAAAGAACACCCACGGTCAACAGGGCTAATATTCAATTTTAGTGCCAAAAAATTACTTCTCCCATCAGAACTCGGCAAAGAAACCCGTAGGAGGTGATACGATTTATCATGTTTTTGTAACGTGTCTGCAAACTTCGAGAAAGCCCATATATGGACGTAACGTTCTCAACCTTCCTCGGCCAAATTGTGTCGAACCCAGTCCTTGCCGTCACCGTGATCCTCGCGTTGGGCGCCATCTTCGTCAATGGATGGACCGACGCGCCCAACGCCATCGCGACCTGCGTCACTACGCGTTGCATGCCCGCCCGCGCCGCCATTCTCATGAGCGCCGCATTCAACTTCCTCGGCGTGCTCATCATGACGCACTTTAATGCGAGCGTCGCCAACACCATCTCACATATCGTCGATTTTGGCGGAAACAGCACCATGGCGCTCGCCTGCCTGTGCGCGGCGTTGTTCTCCATCGTCGTCTACGGCGCCACAGCGTCGCGTTTTGGCATCCCCACCTCGCAAAGCCACAGCCTTATCGCCGGCCTGACCGGTGCCGCCATCGCCCTCGGCGGTGCGAGCAGCGTCAACGTCCACGAGTGGATGAAGGTCATCTACGGCCTGGCGCTCTCCATCGGCCTGGGCTTTGTCATGGGCTGGGTCCTGTGCAAACTCGTCTCGATTCTTTTCGCCGCCGCCAACAGGCGACGTGCCAATGTCTTCTTTAAATACGCTCAGATCGCGAGCGCTGCGGCCATGAGCTTTATGCACGGCGCGCAGGATGGACAGAAGTTCATCGGCGTGCTCTTTTTAGGCGTGGCCTTCGCAAACGGCCAGACCAGCGTCGGCGATGCCGGCATCCCCATCTGGATTATGCTGCTGTGCTCGGCCACCATGGGTATCGGCACCAGCGTGGGCGGTGAGCGCATCATCAAGTCCGTCGGCCAGAGCATGGTCAAGCTCGAGAAGTATCAGGGCTTCTCCGCCGACCTGGCGGGCGCCGCGAACCTGCTGCTTGCCACCCTTACCGGCATCCCCGTGTCCTCCACACACATCAAGACCTGCGCCATCATGGGCGTCGGTGCCGTCAAGCGCCTCTCGGCCATCAACTTCGGCGTCGTCAAGGACATGATGTTCACCTGGTTCTTCACCTTCCCCGCCTGCGGACTCATCAGCTTTGTCATGGCCAAGCTGTTCATGATGTTCCTCTAGTCAAACCGAACGTCCATCTGGACCGCAACACTTCGCCCACCCGTCTTCGCCTCGAAAGGACCCACCCATGGCAAAGAAACCCGATTCGTTCTACTTTGACAACTACGTCGCCTGCGCCGACCTTGCTGTCCAGGCCGCAGAGTTGCTCATCAAGATTTTTGAGAACTTTGATCCCGCGCAGATCCACGACATGCTCGAGGAGATGCATGCGATTGAGCATGCGGCAGACAAGAAGCACCACGAGCTCGAAGACGCCCTGCTCACCGCCTTTATCACCCCGCTCGAGCGCGAGGATCTGGATCTGATGAGCTGCGCGCTCGACACCGTGCTCGACCGTATTGAGGGCGTCGTGCAGCGCGTCTACTTCACCAACATTCAGAGCATCCATCCCGACGCCATCGTCATCGCCCACAAGGTGACTGACGCCTGCCGCGCCATGAAAGACCTGATGGTCGAGCTTCCCAACTACCGCAAGTCCAAAACGCTGCGCGAACTGGTCATCCAGATCAACACCATCGAGTCCGAGGCCGACGAGCTCTACATCAACGCCATGCGCAACCTGCACGTTAACGACAAGGATCCGCTCGAGGTCATCGCTTGGCGTGACGTGTACGCCTTCCTGGAGTACTGCGCCGACTGCTGCGAGAATGTGGCCGATGTCGTGGATTCGATTGTCATGAAGAACAGTTAATTGGGGGTACGTGTCCCGGCGGTCGCGGGCCCGACCACTAATAACCTTTTTCACTCCGGCTGCAAGCAGAGTCGTTCAAAAGGGTATTAGTGGTCGGGCCCGCTCCCTTACGTACCACCATTGGAAACTTTGGCTGATACTTTGAAAGCGATGGGGCTTTTGTTGGCAGGGCCTTGGGGCCCGATTGGAAACTTTGGGACCGCCTTAAACGTTTGGCTGGATGGGGCTTTGGGTACCCTTTGGTTTATTTGGATTGATTCGTTGAATTTGGAGGGCTTGGTTGTGAGTTATTTGGATTTGGCTCGTTCTCGGTATTCTTGTCGTTTGTTTGAAGACCGTCCTGTTGAGCAGTCGGTGGTGGATGCCATTGTTGAGGCTGGGCGGATTGCTCCTTCTGCTTGTAATAATCATCCTTCTCGTGTGATGGTGCTGGATACGCCTGAGCTTCTGGAGAAGGCTGCTGCTTGTCAGCCTCGGTTTGCTCGTGATGGATCTATCTTTGGCGCTCCGCTCATCTTCCTTATTTGTAGCGTTACCGAAGACGCTTGGGTGCGCCCGTATGACCAGATGAATTCCAGTGAAATCGATACGTCCATAGTGTGCGATCAGATGATGATGGAGGCCACCGAGCAGGGCCTGGGAACGTGTTGGGTATGCCATTTTAAGCCCGAGGTGGCACAGGAGCAGTTCAACCTGCCCGAGGGCGTCTATCCCTATCACATGCTCGTCTGCGGATATCCTGCCGACCACATCGCCGATTCCGAGCATCGCGAGGCCCGTACCATTCCCCTCTCCGACTTCCTCCTCAAGTAGATTTTGGGACATGCCCTAAAACCTATCCTTGACCGCTCACCGGTTCGCCGAGTTCTGCGCCACTATGTGCAGGGCTCGGTTTTTTATGTTGCGCGCCCCGGTACAGTCATAAAAAAGGACCCGCAAGCTGCGGGTCCTTTCTAGGCACTAAATTGTAGGCCGAATGTTAGTCCAGGTCGTCGGCAGCGAAGTTGTCGAGCGGGGCGAAGGGATCGGCCACGGGGACAACCGGGTCAGCGACGGGCAGCGGCTCGGCGGGAACAGTCACCGCAGGAGAAGCGGCAGAACCGACCGGCGTGGAGGCCATGAGGTCGGCCGGGAAGGAGTTCTGGGCATCGTCCATGAAGTGCTGGATGAGCTTGAGATACTCGGCCTTGAACTCCTCACGAGAAGCCTTGAGACGATCGATCTCCTCGAGCTCAGCCTGCTTCTCGGTCAGAGCCTGGCGGATAACCTCGCGGGCCTTGGCGTCAGCCTCGTTGCGAATACGCTCAGCGTTCTCATTGGCATCGTTGACGATGGTCTCAGCGGTCTGCTGGGCAGCGATCAGGGCAGCGGAAATCTGGCGCTCCTGAGCGGAGAAGTCAGGGGCGGGAGCAGCCACGGGGGCGGCAGGAACGGCCTGGGCGGGGGCATCCTGAGCCTGGGCAAGCTGAGCCTGCGCATCGGCAAGCTGCTGCTCGGTAGCAGTCAGACGACCCTTAAGGTCGACGATCTTAGCGAGCATAGCGTCAACCTCGGAGGACAGCGTCTCCAAGAAGACGTCGACCTCGGCAGGATCGTAGCCACGCTTGGCCTCAGAGAAAGTCTGAGCCTGGATGTCTGCAGGGGTAATAGCCATAACAAGTCTCCTTTTTCATCGCCTCGGCGCTACACGCCCGACGTAAGTTACTAAGTCAGTTCTACACGAGTATACCTATAAGAAGCTGCAGAACCAGCCTCTGCACCAACTGCAACGCAATAATCGCAACGACCGGCGAAAAATCGATACCGCCCATCGGCGGGATGAAACGACGGAACAGGTTGAGCCACGGACCGCACACGCTATCAAGCACCGCGGCAATATCCTGAAGCAAACCACCCTGCTTCATGGGAATCCACGTCATAAAGCAGTAGACGACAATGAGCGTGGAATAGAAGTTGAACAGCGTGTTGACCAGCTGGACGATAGTGTAGATGTTGATGGGAATCTCCTCGTCTTGTCTTTACTTAAGGTAGCCGTCCGCACGAAGCTTCTTGAGATCGGAATCTTTGACCTCGCAACCGGCGGGCAGCACCATGAACACGCGGTCGCCCACCTCCTTGACCGTGGCACCCAGACCGCAGGCAAAGCCGTAAGAGAAGTCCAAGACGCGCTTGGCAACTTCGGTGCGTACGCCCACAAAAATCAGTGCGACAGGCTGCTTGGTGCGAACGCGGCGCACCACGGTCTCCACGTCGTCATAGCTCTCGGGGCGCAGGACATAGGCCGGCAGCTGCGGTGTGGCGTTGATGATATTGCTCGCATAGGCCGAGGCATCGCTCGGTGCAGGCGCGGGCGCAGCGGCGGCACGGGCGCGGGTGTTCTCGGCGTAGCTAGACGGCGTGTCATAGGCACCAGGACGATAACCGCTCGCAACACTGTCCTGCGAGCGCGAAGGCGGGTTATACGTCGTGGCATGGCGGGAGTCATCGCCGACCAGCTGACCGGAGCGCGTATACACGGCAACCGACTCAGCTTCACCGCGGCGCGTCTGACCAAGCAGGCCGTTGCTCGGCTCGTCTTGGGTGTAGAAGCCCTCGCCCGAAGCACCGCTGTAGCCGTTGTTCTGATAGCCATCGTCATAGCCGTCATCGTAGCCGTAGTCGTCGTCCTGGCCATAACCCTGGTCGTAACCCTGCTGGCCGCCCAGGTGCATCTTATTTTTAATCTCGTCAAGGAAGCCCATGGTTGTGTCCTCTCGCGGTTTAGTGCAGGCGCCCCGATAATCAGTGCGCACTTCAGAGCCTTATTTTACTGCAAACTCCGGGCTAAATACTACCCTGCCCAGGCGAACGAGCGTAGAGCCCTCCTCAAGGGCAGGCTCAAAGTCCTCGCTCATGCCGCAGGAAAGCTCAGGCAGGTTCAAATCGGGATGCGCCGCCTCCAGCTCATCCCTCAGCTCACGAAGCCCCGCAAAGGTGCGGCGTGCCACATCCTTATTCCCCCGGGGCGCCATAGTCATAAGCCCCTGCACGCAAATTCCCTCAAGTTCCGCAAGCTCACCCGCGGCGGCGCGAATCTCATCGGGCGAAAAGCCTCCCTTCGACTCCTCACCACTCACATTGACCTCAATGAGCACACGCTGGGGGCCGGCGAGCTCGCCTGCCTCAATCTTGCGGACAGCACGGCTCGAGATCGCCTGCGCCAGATGCAGCGAACCCACCGAGTGAATCAGCTCGGCTGAGCCCAGCACCGCATTGATCTTATTGGTCTGCAGGTTGCCGATCATATCGAAGCGCACCTCGGGCAGCTCCGGATGCTCCGCCAGACCCGTGAGCTTGCGAACCAGCTCCTGCGGGCGGTTCTCGGCAAAATGGCGATACCCCGCCTGGATGGCGGCAACGGTCTCATCGACACCAACGGTCTTGGACACGGCAATGAGGCTCGCGGCGTCGTGGGGACGGCCTGCGCGATCGAGCGCCGCATAAAAACGTTCCAGAATCTGCTCGCGGCGAGCGCGCATCAAGTCCAAATAGTTATCCATTGCCAATCGCCTCCGCTGACAGCCAAACAAGTAGTCCCATGCTAACGCAAGAGCGCGGCCCCGCATGTGCAAGGCCGCGCTCACTTAGGTATTTACAATCTTTCGACGAACGGGGTTACTTACTCCTCGTCGTCCTCGCCATCGTCCTCATCCTCAAGATGATCGAGCAGGTAGCGAAGACCCTCGCTGACCTCGTTAACGGGCACCTTGGCAACGTAGCGTGCATCGACGGCGGGCCTCATGATAACACCCTCGCCCGAAGGCACGCGCATGCTCTCGAGCTCATCCTCATCAGTGCAGGCGATATCACCGGCAGTCATACGCTGTCCGGTCAACAGGAAGGTCAGACGGCAGGCGGCATCGATGGAAATCGAGGCGATGCGATCGAGATAGCGCGATACCATGATGGCGCGGCGCAGGTCGTCATAGTTGCTGTCGTCGTCCATAAAATCGCCCGTGTCCATGCGGTTAAAGGTGCGGAAGAACTTCTCGTAGGCGGCGTGCACTGGCTCGTCCTCGACGGCCAAGTTGCAGATGATGGACATGTCGTTGGTGACGAGCGCAGAAAGCGAAGAGCCCAGCACCTGGTAGACGGCCTCAGCCTCGGCCTCGACCGTGCCGACAAGCTCCTTGGGCAGCGAGATGTCGGCCTTGATCATATGACGCGTGGCGCGGCAAATCTGGCGAACCTTATCGGTCATGCGCTGCAGGTTAAAGTCGACGTAGATGATCGTCTGCAGCAAGCGGAAGTCGGAGGCGACCGGTGACTGCGTGGCAATCAGGTTGTAGCAGACGGCCTCCAGGTTGGCGCAGCGTGCGTCAATCGAAAGCGTGCGCTTCTTGGTCTTGGTGGCGAGCTTGCGGTCGTCGGTCACATAGGCTTTCACGGCATCGTGGAGGGCCAGATCGACGGCCTCGTAGATGCTCAGCATCTCGTGACGGGCCTCGATGAGCTGACGGGAAAACAGTTTGCGCATGGTTCACTCCAATCAGTTGGGTGCGGTCATGCCGCCCGCACAGTGAATACGCACCGGACCAGATCCGATCGGCTTGGGACTAGTCGCACCGATCAGCCAAAGCGGCCGGTGATATAGTCTTCCGTCCGCGAGTCCACCGGGCTGGTGAAGATCGCGTCGGTTTGACCATACTCGATGAGCGTAGCGGGCTCGCCGGCAACTTCCTGCAAGAAGAATGCGGTGTAGTCGCTAATGCGAGCTGCCTGCTGCATTGAATGCGTGACGATGATGATCGTCATCTCGGGCGCCAGCTCGGCCATCAGATCCTCGACCTTAGAGACGGACGTGGGGTCGATGGCGGAGCAGGGCTCGTCCATCAGAAGGACATCGGGTTGCACCGCAAGCACGCGCGCGATGCACAGACGCTGCTGCTGACCGCCCGAGAGCGCCAAACCATCCTTGTTGAGCTGATTGGATACCTCTTTCCAGAGGTTGGCGCGCTTGAGCGATTCTTCCACGATGTCATCGAGGTCACTTTTGCTAGTCACGCCCTGCAGACGAGGGCCAAAGGCGACATTCTCGTAGATGGATTTGGGAAACGGATTGGGCTGCTGAAAGATCATGCCCACGCGGCGACGGAGGTCGACCGGGTCGACACCCTCGGCATAGATATCGTTGCCGTCGAGCGTCATGGTGCCCTCGACGCGCGTACCCTCGATCAGGTCATTCATGCGGTTGATGCAGCGCAAAAACGTCGACTTGCCGCAGCCCGAAGGGCCAATGAAGGAGGTGATGGCGTTTTTGGCGATGTTGAGGTCAAGCCCCGTCAGCGCATGAAAGTCACCGTACCAAAAGTTGAAATCCTTGGCCGTAATGGCCGCTTGCTCCAACGCGGGAGCGGACTGATAAACGGACATGGGACTCCTTAACTAGCGACGCTTACGCGACAGGAAGCGCGCAAACAGGTTGAAGGCCAAAATGATCACCATCAGCAAGAGCGCAGTGCCGTAGGCTGCGTTCATGTTGATGCCGTCGTTGGCAAGCAGGTACAGGTGAACCGTCATGGGGCGGCCGGAATCGAGCGGCGAAATAGGCAGGTTGATGGCCTGGCCCATGGTGTAGAGCACCACCGCGGTCTCGCCAATGGCACGGCCGATGGCGAGGACGATGCCCGTGGCAATACGGCCAAAGGCAGAAGGAAGCACGATCTTGGAGACAACCTGCCACTTGGTGGCGCCCAGGCCGTACGCGCCCCAACGGATATAGCGCGGAACGGCGCGAATGGCCTCTTCGGTGGTGCGCATGACGATGGGGAGCATCAAGAGCGCGAGTGCCAGAGCGGCAGAGACCATCGAAAGGCCCAGGCCCATAGCCTCGACAAACAAGGCGTAGCCAAACAGGCCCATAACGATGGAGGGCACCGAGGCCAAAGCGTCAGCAGCGTAGCGAATGAGCTCGACGACCTTGCCCTGCTTGGCGTACTCGGCCAGATAGACGGCTGCCAGCACAGCGATCGGCGTGCAGATAAGCATGGCGAGCGCCGTCACGTAGACGGTCGAGACGATCGTGGGCCAAATACCGCCCTCGGCGTTGACGCCCTGGGGCCAACCGAAGATAAAGTCGAGCGAGATGTGTGGCAGGCCGTTGATGACCACGTAGGCGATGATAGCGACCAACACCAGCGTGGTGATGTAGGCAGCGGCACGGAACACGCCAAGCATGATCTTGTTGGACAGGTCCTTGTTGATGCGGCCCTTCTTGCCGTGGGAAAGGGCACGCTTGATGCGCTCGCGCGACGAGGTCGTATCGACCGTCGTGTCAACGGAATCGGACATAGCCTACCCCCTCTTCTTCTTGGAAATCAGACGGACGATGCCCACCAGCGTGGCGGAGATGATAAACAGGACCACACCCATGCCGAACAGCGCCGAGCGGTGCAGACCCGAGGAATAGCTCATGTCGAGCGCAATCTGGCTCGTGAGCGTCGAGATGGGGCTCGCAATGCTGTCGGGAATAACCGGGGCGTTACCTACGACCATGAGCACGGCCATGGTCTCGCCGATGGCACGGCCCATACCCAGCACGATGGCATCAACGATACCCAGCTTCGCGGCAGGTAGCACGACCTTATAGATGGTCTGCCACTTGGTGGCGCCCATGGCATACGATGCCTCGCGAATGCCCATGGGAATGGAATTGAGAGCATCGATGGTGAGCGTGGTGATGGTAGGGACGATCATGATGGCGAGCACAAACCACGCCGTCAGCGCACCAAAACCAAGGCCGCCGGTCAGTTGTGCGATAAACGGGCGGATGATGATCATGCCAAAGAAGCCGTAGATGATGGAGGGTATGCCCGCCAGCAGGTCAACGGCAGGGCTGATGAGCTTGCGCACGCGCTTGCTGGCAATCTCGACCAGGTAAACGGCCGTACCCACGCCCAGCGGCACGCCCATGGCGAGCGCACCGACGGTCACCAGACACGAGCCGGCAAGCAGCGACAAGATGCCGTAGTGGCCCTCAGAGGGCGCCCACGTAAAGCTAAAGAAATCCGCCAGACCGATGTCGGTAAAGACGGGCAGCGCCGAGTACGTGGTAAAGACAAAAATCAAGATGACGGTAACGACCGCCAAGAACGCGCAGGCAAAGAAGATCCACTTCAGCGCCTTCTCCTTGATATAGGTACTGCGCGATACGAGCGCCAGCTCGCGCTTCTTGGGCGCCTGAGCATTCTGCTCAGTCTGGGAGTTTTCCTGTGCTTCCATGCTACTCACTCCCCTTCTCGTCGTTGGTGACGGGAATAAAGCCCGCCTCGCGAATCTGCTTGTCCATCTTTTCGGACGTCACGTAGTCGATGTAATCCTGCGCCCGCTGCGAGGGCACACCCTTCACAAAGAAGTAAAGGTCGCGCGAGATGGGATAGCCGCCGCTCGCGACCGTCTTCTCGGACGCCTCAACATGATTGACCGAGACGGCCTTGACCGAGGTCTTGGCGTTGAGGCTATCGACGAAGCCCAGCGAAATGTAGCCAATGGCACCGCGCGAACGAGATACCACGTCGCGCACCTGGCCCGTGCCCGAAAGAACGGCCGAGCGGCGATCGAACGGGGTGCCGTCCATCACGATGGTGCGAAAGGCCTCACGCGTGCCGGACGCCTCATCTCGGTTGATGACCTGAATCCTCAGGTCCTCGCCACCGACCTCTTTCCAATTGGTAATCTTGCCGGCGTAGATATCGCGGAGCTGCTCGGTCGAGAGGTTATCGACGGGGTTGTCGTCGTTCACGATGACCGCAATACCGTCGTGGGCAATGACGATGGGAGTCAGGCCCAGATCCTGTTCGTCGGCATTGAGTCCACGGGAGGAGCTGGCGATATCGGCCGTGCCGGCGCTGACGGCCTCGATCCCAGCGGAAGAACCCAAACCGGAAACGAGCACGTCGATGCCGGTCTCCTCCTTAAAGCCCTCGGCCGCAATCTCGGCGATAGGAAGGCAGGTCGTGGAGCCGGCCACGGTAATGGAAGAGGTAGAAGATCCCGAAGAACAGGCGCACAGCGTAAGCGTAAACACAGCGGCGCTCAGGACCGATACGATCTTTCTCATAGCATCATGCCGATCGCAGCATGGCGCCCACAGGTGCCGTCCTCGTTACGGTAGGAATAAAAGCGGTCGTTTTGACGCACGGTCGAAAGCTGGGTATCCACGATATTATCCGCGTCGACACCGACATCTACCAGCGCCTCGCGAATGGCAGCGGAAAGATCAAGCATGCGAGAGGTATTCGCATCGATGCAAGAGAACTCGGCGGCAAAGCGATCCATGAGTTCCTGGGATACCTCATATTCGTCACCCAAGATATGGGGGCCGATATAGGCGGAAACGTCGCTCGCATCGCAACCGGCAGCATCGCAAAGCGCCTGGCACGCCTTGGCGGAAATACGTGCAATCGTGCCCTTCCAACCGGAGTGCACCACGGCAAATCCGCCGGGGGCCACCAGCACCACGGGAACGCAGTCGGCAAAGCAGAGCAGCACGGGCACGTTATGCGCCGTGCAGACGATGGCATCACAGCCCTCGGCAATCTGCTCGCGAACGTCCTCAAGGTCATCGGCGCCGTTCGAGGTCACCGCAACGATATGGTCACCATGGACCTGATTGGGAACGAGCAAGTTGTGCTCGCACTCGGCGGCACCCATAGCCTCGAGCACGCGACGACGATTTTCTTGAACAGCAAAGGGGTCATCGCCAACATGCGAGCCCAAGTTGAGTGAGGAGTACGCATCTTCGGAAACGCCACCGGCGCGCTCGGTGAAGGCAAAGCGAACATCGGATGTCGCGCCCTCCACCAACGTAACTCCATCATGGTCGACACGCGAAACGTTGTCCGCACGTGCTGCCATACTAAAGCCTCCTAATAACACAAGTACCGCGGCATCGCCGCTACAGCCCGCGTTTATACGGCTGTCATACTTCTCTAAAAGGATACCTGCTGCGCTGGAGGCAATCGTAAAGGGAACGTAAAGAGATTGGAGGTTCTAGTTTACAAAGTCGAAATAAAAAGGGCGCGTCCATACGGACACGCCCCTGTGCACAACAATGCAAAGAACGACTTAGAAGCTACCGCGCTTCAGGAAGTCGGGAAGCTCGAACTGATCGTTGCCGAAGTTAGGAAGCTCGGTGCCACCGACGTTGCGGGTCGGAGCGGCCTGAGCCGGGCTCGTGGCAGGAGCGGTGCGCTGCGGCTCAGCGGAGGCAGCGGCCTTGCTCTGAGACTGCTGAGCAGCAAAGAGCTCGTCCTGACGGTTGACGTTGGAGTCGGAGAAGCCCGTAGCGATGACGGTGATACGCACCTGATCGCCCAGGGACTCGTCGACAACGGTACCGAAGATGATGTTGGCCTCGGGGTCGACGGCGTTGGCGACAACGTCGGCGGCGTCGCTGATCTCCTGGATGCCCAGGTCCTTGGAACCGGCGATGGAGAGCAGCACGCGTGTGGCACCATCGATGGAGCTCTCGAGCAGCGGGCTGGAGATGGCCTGCTGGGCAGCGTCGACGGCACGGGTGTCCCCAGAAGAGGTACCGATACCCATCATGGCGGTACCGGCCTGCTTCATGATGGTCTTAACATCGGCGAAGTCCAGGTTGATGATACCGGGGACGGTGATGAGGTCGGTGATGCCCTGGGTGCCCTGGGAAAGGACGCCATCGGCAATCGCGAAGGCCTCGAGCATGGTGGTCTTCTTCTCGGCGATGTCGAGCAGCTTATCGTTAGGGATGACGATCATGGTGTCGACGCAATCGGAGAGGGTCTTAATGCCCTCCTCGGCGCTCTTCTTGCGCTTGCGGCCCTCGAAGGTGAAGGGCTTGGTCACGACGGCGACGGTCAGCGCACCGACCTCGTTCATCGCGATATCGGCAACGATGGGAGCAGCGCCGGTACCGGTGCCACCGCCCTCGCCGCAGGTGATGAACACCATGTCGGCGCCAGCGAGCGCCTCGGCAATGTCGTCGCGGGACTCATCGGCAGCCTTGCGGCCAACCTCGGGGTTGGCGCCGGCGCCCAGGCCGCGGGTAAGGTCGGTGCCGATGTGCACCTTGATATCGGCATCAGAGATCGCGAGTGCCTGAGCATCGGTGTTGATGGCAACAAACTCGACGCCGCGGATGCCCTCTTCGATCATTCGATTGACCGCGTTGGTACCGCCGCCGCCGACGCCGACCACCTTAATGACGGCAAGGTAGTTGTTGATCTCTGTCTCGTGCATGTCGGTCCTCCGAACAAAGGTTATAGCCATAGCATGGGTCGACCCCTGCGCACATTAACCTTCAGGTTGAAAGTAAATGCAAAGGTAAACCGTATTATGTTTGCACATTATGAACGTATCAGTCAAATAATTGACCGTGAAAACCAAACAAACCAGATAAACGGCGTGGTATGGCCACTCAACAAAGCATCAACCAGCGCTATGAGGTCGGAGCATTCCTAAATGTGTAGTTGCCCGGAGAGCGCACATTGATATACGTTACGCCCTCTACCTGCGAAAGCAGCTTGGTGACTACGCGCTCCTTCTTGACGATCTCGTTCGAATCGCCCAGCGACACCTCAATGCCGTTATTGAGGTTTGCTGAGATGGCTTCGACCGAAGGCGTGGAAATATCCTTGACTTGTCCCAAGAACTCGCTCGAAAAACCACGCACATAATCCAAGCCAGCCTTAACGGCCTTGGAGCTCACCGCCTGGCCGGAAACCGGAGCGACATCCGCCGAGACATCAGTCAACAACACCGCGCCATAGTGCTTAGCGAGCGCCAGTGCGGCATCAATGCCGGTCAGGGTATTTGAGCCCTGCCCCGTCGTGATGACGTTGCCCTGGTCATCCACTTCGACCGACGTCGACAGCGGGGCGATCCAGGTGTCATCATCCCCGATGGCCCAGGCAAGGTCATCGGAGCTGATATAGGCAATTGCAATGACCTTGCGCTCCATCGGCGTAATGATGAGCGTATGCGGGAACTGACGCTGGACATCCACGCCCGAGACCCACGGGTTCTGCTTGAGGTCCTCGGTAATCTGGTCGGGATCGACGTTAAAAAGCGACGTCCCCTCGGGCAAATCGATCAGCTGGATAGCATCGTGCTTCGTCACATGCTCGCTGCCTTGAATCTGAATATCAGTGGCGGTAAACAATCCAGAGTTGATAACCACGATGGCAACGACGACGAGCACGGCCAAGACGGCCAAAACGCCGCCCACGATTTTGCCTTTGCCTGCAACGAGAGAAGCGGCCTCTGACGTTTTATTTGCCATCGCCCCAAGTGAAGACAACGGGTTGACGCCTTTTTTACCCGAAGGCTTCTTGGCGGTAGCCGGCACCGATGTCAGCGAGCGCGGTTTCGATGCGCCCAGCGTGCGACTCGGACGCGGCGCTTTAGTTCCCGTCGAGGGCTTAGGAGTTGCCATGGGACGGGCAGGCTTGGCGCCCATAACAGGCTTTGACGTCACCGAGGGACGCGAGGACTTTTTTGCGGCCGGACGATTACCGAGCTGCGAGCCGACAACCGGACGACTGGTCTGTCGAGCATGCCCGACAGACTTAGAGTGCGCGACGGTATTGCGTTGAGGTTTGGCAGGCGCGCCGGAACGCCCTCCGGCGCGGCGGAAGGTGGGTTTCGATGCTCTAGAAGCCGAGGAATTTAACTTCCGGTCTGAGCTCGATGCCATACGCCTCCCTCACCTTTCCGTGCACATGTCTGATAACCGCGGCAACGTCATCGGCCGAGGCAGTTCCGTTATTAACGATAAAATTAGCGTGAACGGGCGAAACTTCCGCGCCGCCAATCGAAAAACCCTTTAATCCACAATCCTCGATAAGCTTGCCCACACTCGCATCGGGCGGGTTGCGAAAGACCGACCCGCAGGATGCGCGACCCATGGGCTGCGTACGCTTGCGCCTCGTCAGGTACCGCTCCATGCGCTCGCGAATGTCGGCCTTGGGCGCCGGTTTAAGCTTGAGCACGCACTCGAGGATGATCTCATTGCGGGGAAGGCTACATTCTCGGTAGCCCCAAGTGATCTCGGACCCCGCATAATGTTTGATGCCGGATGCCGGGTCAAACGTTACGACATCCTCGACCAGCGAGCCAATCCACTCGGTCCGTGTGCCGGCATTCATAGATATCGCACCGCCGATCGAACCAGGGATGCCAACGGCAAACTCAAGGCCCGAGAGGCTACGCGACAGGGCATCGTTGACCAGGCGCGCAAACATCACGCCCGCACCGACCGTCAGCGTACAACCGTCATCGGCAACAACCGTGCGCTGAAACTCACGTCCGAGCGAAATGACGGCGCCGCGATAACCGCCATCGGCAACCAGCAGATTGGAGCCCTTGCCGATGATGACCCACGGCACCTGCTCACGATCGAGCACCGCCACGGCGCGGCGGAGGGCATGATAGCTATGGCACGTCACAAAGAGGTCGGCCTTGCCGCCGATACGATAGCTCGTATGACGCGCAAGGCGCTCGTCCTCGATCACATCCGTGTCGATCATGCCCGAGAGCGCCATGACGGCGTTAAACAGACCCATTAGACTTAAGCGTCTTTCTTGGCAGTCAGATACTCGATAAACTCGGGACCGACGGTCGTAACGTCACCGGCACCCATGGTGAGCAGCAGGTCGCCCTCGCCCACCATCTGCTCGAGCTCCTGATTGAGCTCAAGACGGCTGGAGCAGTACACGACCTCCTTGCCAGGATGCTTGGCGCGCACGGTATCGGCGAGCATCTTAGAGGTAACACCCGGAATGGGCATCTCGCCAGCCGAGAACACATCAATCAGCAGCAGTTTATTGGCATTGGCAAATGCATCGGCAAAGTCGTCGCACAGGGCCTGCAGGCGCGAATAGCGGTGCGGCTGGAACACGACGTCGACGTGCTTGTAGCCCAGCGACGAAGCGGCAGCAAGCGTCGCCTTGATCTCGGTGGGGTGATGGCCGTAATCATCGACCACGGTGATGCCATCGATATCGCCCACGTGGGTAAAGCGACGACGTACGCCCTCAAAGCTCGAGAGCGCCTTGGCGGCGGCGTCGATGTCAAGGCCTAGGACATGAGCGACGGTGAGCACCGCCGTGGCGTTGAGCATGTTGTGGCGACCGGGATTGCTCTTGATCTCTACGGCATGCTCAGTGCCATCCTCAAAGCGAACGATAAAGTCACTCTGGATGCCCTTGACATCCGGGTGCATGCAGACGATGTCGTTGCTCTCGGCAAAGCCGTAGGAAAGCACGTGACGGCCCGTCGACTTGGCGAGCTCGACCAGATGCGGGTCCTCACCGCAGACGATGACGGTGCCGTCCTCGCCCACCAGGCTCATGAATTTGGCGAAAGTTGCCTCGATCTCCTCGATACCCGAGTAGTGATCGAGGTGGTCGGCCTCGACGTTGGTCACAATGACTACGTTGGGGTTCAGGAACAGGAAGGAGCTGTCGGACTCGTCGGCCTCGGCGACAAAGTAGTCGCCCGAGCCGTTCTTGCCGTTCGTGTCATAGCCCTCGACGATGCCACCGATCAGGAAGCTCGGATCCAGACCCATGCGGTCGAGCATGGTGGCGCACATCGAAGACGTGGTGGTCTTGCCATGCGTGCCGGCAACAGCGACGGTGGTGTAGCCGTGGCCCAAAGCAGAGAGCATCTTGGCACGGGGCCACACGGGAATACCAAGCTCGCGAGCGCGCACGAGTTCAGGGTTAGACTCCGGAATAGCGGTGGAGACAACAACCACGTCGGGCTTGACCTCGTCGATCGTGGCGGCCTCATGGCCCACATGCACCTTCACACCAGCGCGGGTAAGCTGGCGGATATAACGTGACGTCTTAAGGTCGGAGCCGGTAACGGCATAACCGCGCTCGTGCAGAACGAGGGCGATGCCGCTCATGCCGGCGCCGCCGATACCGATAAAGTGGGCGCTCTTAAACTCGGGCGCGGAGGTTGCAGTCTGGGAATCAGCCATGTGCTCGTGTACTCCTTGCGTAAACACTGCCTGTAACCCGTTAACTGTACCGCACCTACCGCATCAGCGCGAGGGCGACCGACGATATCCCGTCTAACTAACGCAAACCCTCTACCGCATCCGCCAGAAGAGCGGCGGCCCTATCCTGAGCCAGACCACGCGCCGCCTGACGCATGGCGTCGCGCGCCGCCGCGTCATCGACCAGGTGCAGCAGTTCATCGGCAAAGGCAAAACCGTCGATATCGGCATCGGCGCAGAGCACGCCGGCCCCGGCGTCGACCAGATAACGGGCATTGGTGGTTTGGTGGTCGGCCGTCGCATGCGGATACGGCACGAGCACCGAAGGTACGGCGAGCGCAGCGATCTCGGCCACGCTCGATGCGCCCGAACGCGAGAGCACCAAATCGGCAGCAGCCAGCATATCGCCCATGTTGTCGATGTAAGGCTGGACGCGGTAACGCTTCGCCTCCTCGGGCGTCAGCGCCAAAGCGCGCTCGGTCTCCTCAAAGCCGTCGGCACCCGTCGAATGCAACACATAGAGGTTCTTGCGCGAAAGCAGCTCGTTTTTGAGCGAAACCACGCGCTCGTTGAGGTGCTGGGCGCCAAGTGAACCGCCAAAGACGAGTAGCAGCGTAGCGTCCTCGGGAACGCCAAGTGCCTTGCGGCCGCGAGCGCGATCGCCCTCGATCACCGAGCGACGTACGGGGTTGCCGGTCATGAGCACGTGATCAGGGTCACCTTCGCGCTCAAAGACCGAACGCGCTGCCGGCACCGAGATGCACACGCGGGCGGCGTGGGAGTTCATCATCTTGTTGGCCAGGCCCGGAACAGAGTTCTGCTCATGCAGCAGATACGGAACGCCCGCGCCCTTGCACCACCCCAGCAGCGGAACCTCGACATAGGCACCAAAACCAATGGCGGCATCGGGCTTGCCGACCTTTGAGAAATGACTGGCGAGCGCACGCTTGGCTTTGTTGACACGCCATAGCGAGGTCAGCGCCGTCCAAGGACGGGAGCGGTCGAAGCCCGTGACCGTAATGGGCACAAAATCAAATCCAGCCTCGGGGACCAGACGACCCTCGAGCTTGCGCGACTGGCCCACGAACACAACGTGGTGGCCACGGTCACGCAGCTCTTCGGCCAAGGCGAGCGCGGGGTTGATGTGCCCTGCCGTGCCGCCGGCTGCAATAGCAACGGTCATTTTATCGGTCATGGTAGTCCCTTCGTACACGCGGTCCCTGGCCGTCGGTACGCAGACGCGCCGACGGGTCTGAGTTCAAATCGATTCGATTATATCCGCCGCCCGCATTGCGAGGAGTGGGGCGCTGAGGACGACCTTGCGGCGCCGTTCGCTGACGCGGGCGGGCTGCGGGGTCGGTCGCAGAGCCATCCAGGACGGTAAAGCAGCTACGCGAAGGTCGTTCACCGCGCACATGGGCCACGCCGGCGGTACTCTCGTCCATAACGGCAAAGCTCTCACGGCGGCGGTCATACTCATCGCGGCGGGCGCTCTCGTACGAAACGCGCAGAATCAACCCGGCAAGCATGAGCGACACGATAATCGACGAACCGCCGTAGCTAATAAACGGCAACGGTTTGCCCGTCATGGGAAACACGTTGAGGATGCCCAACGCGTTAATCAAAAACTGCACCGCGAGAATGACCGCGGAGCCAGACGCCATGAGCGCGCCCCGACGATCGGTCGCCTGCTCGGCAATGCGAAACGCCGAGTAGATCAGCATCGCAAACACCAAGAAGAACAGCACGGTTCCGACAAAACCGACTTCCTCGCCAATGATGGCCAAGATGTAGTCGTTGTGTGCCTCGGGCAAATACGAGTACTTCATGGTTGAGTTGCCGATGCCACGGCCGAACAGACCGCCCGAGGCAAAGGCCATGATGGCAAGCGTGGCCTGATAGCCGTCACCATACTCGTCGGCCCAAGGGTTCAAGGCAACCTGAATACGCACCATACGGTACGGCTCTGCGACAAGCGCAATCACGATCACGAGAATGCCGAAGATTAGCACGCCGATGATAAATCTGGGGTCGAGACCCGCAAACAACGCCATGCACATGAGGGTCAACAGGATGATCAGGACAGTACCGAAATCGGGCTGGATAAAGATCAGAAAGAGCGAAATGCCCAGGTAGATGCCCATCTTGCGAAGGAATTCGTTGATGTTGCCACTGGGCGAAAAAAAGCGATCAAGCATGATGGCCGAATACGCAATGGCAAATGGCTTTAAAAACTCGGAAGGCTGGAACTGAATGCCGGCGATGTTGAGCCAGCGCGTGGCGCCACGGCTGCCGCTGCCCACCAAGAACACCAGAAACAGTAGCCCTATCATGCCTATGAGGAAGATCCTGAGCACATCCTCCCCAAACCAGCTGTCCGGCAAAACGCGCACGATGGCAATCAGCACCAGAACACCGACCACGGCAAACGCGGCCTGTCGACCCAGAAAAAACGTCGCCGAGCCATTCTCGTGCAGCGCCTCGACCGAAGACGCCGAGTACACCATCAGCAGGCCAAAGCATACCAAGGTAAACAAGCAGGCCATGAATATCAAACGGGGGCGCATGATACGGGCGGGAACGCCGGCAATATAGCGTTCGCTAAACGACTGCCCGCCGCGACCGGAACGCGGTGTGCTGCGCCGCGAGGAAGCACGGTCCGAGTCGGGCCTCCTCATACCTTGTCGGGGGCTCTCCTCTCTCACCGCAACCCCTATTCCATTTGTGATTTCGCTGTAGCGGCAAGCTGGGCCACGTAGTCCTTAAACACGCGGCCGCGCTCCTCATAGCCCGAGAACTCATCGAACGAAGAGCAGGCAGGAGAAAGTAAGATCACGTCACCACGGCTCGAAAGCGAACGGGCAACGTCCACGGCGTCGCGCAGGTCATCCGCCTGGGCGATATCCACATCGCCATCGACATCAGCCTCGTCCATAGCGGCGGTGAAGCGCTCGCGCGCATCGCCAAAGCAGACGACCGAGCGCACGTTATCCATAACGACGCGCGCGAAGTCCGTGAGCGGCGTGCCCTTATCGTGGCCGCCGAGCAGCAAGATCACGTCGTCATCGGGAAATGCCGTCAGTGCCTTCTCGACCGCATCGGTGTTGGTCGCCTTGGAATCGTTGACGTAGCGCACGCCGTCAATCTCGCCACACGGCTCCACACGGTGCTCGAGCGGCTGGAACGAGGCAAGACCGCGGCAGACACCATCGACATCGGCACCGACCGCCAAGGCAGCCGTGGCAGCGCATAGGGCATTGATAACATTGTGATGGCCCGAGATCTTGAGCTCGGATATAGCGATGAGCGGGGTCTCGACACCCTTCAGACGCACGATCATCTTGCCATCGCGCACAAAGGCGGCATCCTCGCCCTCAGGCTCGTCAAAGGCAACCTTGCAGATGCGACGACCCGGCGTGTAGATGTACTCATCGAACTCGTGAATGCCGGCGTCTTCGACGTCGACAACCACCAGATCGTCATCGGCCATATTGTCAAACAGTTTGATCTTGGCAAGCGCATAGTTCTTATGGCTCTTATGCCAGCCCAAGTGGTCGGGAGTGATGTTGAGCAGCACCGCCACGCGAGGGTGGAGCTCGGTGGTCGTAGCAATCTGATAGCTCGAGAGCTCAGCCACAAACCACTCGTTGTGGGCTCGGCCGTCAATCTCGTTGACCGGCGGCTCGCCGATGTTGCCGACAGCAACGCTGGCCTCGCCGGCAGCCTTAAGCAGATAATCAGTCAGCGACGTGGTGGTCGTCTTGCCGTTGGTGCCCGTGATGGCAATCCAGTTATCGGGCGACAGGCGATAGGCAAACTCGGGCTCACCCATAATCTGGGCGGCATGCTCGCGCCCGGCCTTAAAGAAGCCCGAGAACTCCGAGATGCCCGGGCACGTCACGCATACGTCATAGGCGCTCTCGACCTGTTCGGTCCCATAGACAAACGACGCACCAGCAGCCTCGAGCGCACGCGTGGCGTCATTGGGCTCAGAGGTGCCACCGCCATAAACGGTAACGGCGCTTACGCGCTCGGGATGTGCCAGCGCCCAGCGGGCAACATCGAGACCGGATTTGCCCTGACCCAAAACGAGCAGGCTAAAGACATCAGCAAGAGGCATGAAAGACCACTATCCCAACTGGAAGAACAGAGCAAGGCCAACGGCACCGAAGGCCGCAGCGATAATCCAAAAACGGATGACGACCTTGGTCTCGGCCCAGCCCTTCTTTTCGAAATGATGATGGATGGGCGCCATAAGGAAGACGCGCTTGTGCGTAAAGTGGAAGTAGACAACCTGAATCATGACCGACAGGGTCTCAACGATAAACAGGCCGCCGATGATGAGGGAGACGACCTCGGTGTTGGTCATGATGGACGTGCAGGCAAACGCGGCGCCCAGGGCAAGCGAGCCGGTATCGCCCATAAAGATGCTCGCCGGATAGCAGTTGAACCACAGAAAGCCCAAGCAGGCACCGGCACACGCGGTGCAGAAGATGGACAGGTTCACGTCTCCGTGCAAAAACGCCATGGCAGCCATGGCGAGCATGGCAATCATGGAGGTGCCGCCAGCAAGACCGTCAAGGCCATCGGTCAGGTTCACGGCATTAGAAAGACCGGCGATCATCAGCCAGCAAAAGACAATGTAGAGCCACGGGAACGAAAGGCCACAGATGGTGGTCGAAAGAACACCGAGGTCAATCGTCAGGCCGCCGGGAAAACGAATCTCGGGGGCGACGCCGCACCAGTTGACGGCAAGTACCGTAAAGGTGACACAGATAATGGTTAGGCCGATCATCTTGGCATGGGGCGTCAGACCGAGCGAGCGCCCATGCGTAACGGAGGTCAGGTCGTCGATCAGGCCCAGCACGCCGGTCGCCAGCGTGGCGAGCAGCACGAGCACGAGCTCGGTGGTGAGCTTGCCCATCAGCAGGCAGGTCAGCGAGATCGCGACGAGGATGACAACGCCACCCATGGTGGGCGTTCCCTGCTTAACCAAATGACGCTTGGGGCCGTCGGCACGAACCTGCTGGCCGATACCCTCGACTTTGAGCAGCTTGATCCACCACGGCATGAGCAGCAGCGCAATGGCAGCGGCGATGCCAAGCCCCAAAAAAGCCTGATACGTTGGATACGAGGGATTGCCGAACATGGGCTAGCACACACCTTCCACAAAGCGGTCGAGCTCAACAAAGCGGGAACCCTTGACCAGTACAACATCATGTTTTTCAAGCGCGCCGCCCATGCAGTCGAGCACCTGCTGATAATCGGAGAACACCTGGATGCGGTCCTCGTCCATGCCCATCATGCGCGCGGCATCGGCCATAAGCTGGGCCAGCTCACCACCCACGCACGCCAGCATGTCGAGCTTCTTGGCGGCGGCATAGGCGCCCACGAGCTCATGCATGCGAGGAGCCTCATCGCCCATCTCGCCCATCTCGCCCAGGATCGCCATACGAGACCCCGTGCACGAAAGCGAGCACAGTAGATCGAGACCAGCAGCCATGGATTCGGCGCTGGCGTTATAGGAATCGTCGATGACGCGGGCACCGCTCTTGGCGCGCTTGATCTCCTGGCGGTGCCCGGTGATCGTGAGGCCCCTAAAGGCAGCATCGATCTGCTCGGGCGTCACGCCCAGGCGATAGGCAACCGCGGCGGCCTTAACGGCATTTGGAACGGACTGCACGCCGGGGATGGCAAGCATGGTATCGATCGTCTCACCCTGGCCAAAATCGAGCGTAAAGACCGGACGGCCCTCGTCATCAACACGAATGTCGCGGGCACGGACCTCATCGTCGTCCGAGACGCCGGCCAGCATCACATCGATACCAGCAGGCTGGGCGAACGTATCGCGAATGAACGGCGTAAAGTCGTCCTCGCCGCCCAAAACCAGCAGCGGCAAGAAGTCGCCGGCGGCGCACATGCCCTGGACAATCTCGGCCTTAGCGCGGGCGATGTTCTCGCGGCTGCCCAAAATGCCGATGTGAGAGGTACCGATCTTGCTCACGATGGCAAGGTTGGGATTGGCGGACTGGGACAGGCGCTCAATCTCGTGGAAATGGTTCATGCCCATCTCGAGCACCAGGACCTCGGTATCGGCCGGAGCGGAAAGCACCGTGAGCGGCATGCCGATCAGGTTATTGAAATTGCCCTTGGTGGCCCAGACACGATAGCGCTTGGCGAGCACGGCGGCGAGCACGTCCTTGGTCGTCGTCTTGCCGATGGAACCGGTAATACCAACGACCAGGCAGCCAAGCTCCAGGCGATACGCGTGCGCCAAACGCAGCAGAAACTCCTCGGGATCATCGGTCAGCAAGATGGCACAGCCCTTGTCCTGCGCCAGCGAGACCAGCTCGGCCTCGGGCTCACGCGTCATCACGACGGCGCCGGCACCCGACTGGACGGCACGGGAAGCAAAATCATTGCCGTCGACGTTTTCACCGGGAAAGGCGACGAAAATCGTCCCTTCCTCGACCTGGCGCGAGTCGATAACGCACCCGCGGCATACCCGATCGGCTTCTCCCGTCACGGTTCGGGCCCCTGTTGCGGCCGCGAGGTTGTTGACGGCGATCTCTATCATTGCAGCTCCCCTGTAAACCTAATAATGCTATCGGGGTATTGTATCCCAGCGCCGCACATGCGTGGTGCAGGGCATGTGAACACCCTCATATGGGACAACAAACCACGCCCCAAAGATTGTAACCCCCTACTTCGTGTGCGGGATACCCAGCACGTCGAGCGCGTTGGCCATAATGGACTGGAACGGCACCGCAGCGGCATCTGAGCCGCTCGGCGTTCCGTCGAGCGTGATATAGCACAGCACCTTGGGCGATTGTGCCGGTGCAAAGCCCATAAAGGACGACATGTAGTTCTCCTTGAGGTAGCCGCCGTTCTCGTCGGCACGTTCGGCCGTACCGGTCTTACCCGCTACGTCATAGCCGTCAACCGCGCCGCCAACGCCCGTTCCCTCGGACACGACCGTCTGCATGCACGATGTCACCTGGGATGCGGCGTCCTCCGAAATCGCGCGCTCGCCTTCGCCCCAGTCCTTCTCGTCGCCTTTGCTGGACTTATAGAAGTGCGGTGTCATCATCACGCCGCCGTTGGCGATGCCGCCCACGGCACGTGCGATCTCAATCGGCGAGACAGACAGTGCCTGTCCAAAGCTCATCGAGCCCAGCGTGGCGCCGTCATACTGGTCACGCTCCTTGACGATACCCAGGCTCTCGCCCGGAAAATCCACACCGGAGCTGTGACCGATGCCCCACTTGTCCACATAGGCGGCAAAGTCGTCGGCACCGATCTTGCGCCCCACCAGGACAAAGCCCACATTGGACGAACGGCGCATCATCTCGCGCACATCCATGGTCATGCCATAGTCGCGCTTGTCGGCATCGGTGACGGTATCGTCGCCCACCTTGATGCTCGCCGGCACCTCAAACGACGTACTCGATCGTACGACGCCCAAGTCGAAGCCGGCGCCCGCCACGAGCGTCTTAAAGACCGAGCCGGGCTCGTAGGCGTCGGTGACCAGGCGCAAGTTCATATCCTCGGTCTTGGCGTTTTCCAGATCGGTCTGGTCGTAAGTCGGATACGAGCAGGCTGCCAAGATCTCGCCTGTCGTAGGATCGGTGACCAGCGCCGAGCCGTTCTTGGCCTTAGTCTTCTCAACTGCCTCTGCCAGGGCATCCTCGGCCGCTCGCTGGATATTGACGTCGAGCGTCGTCACGATATCAACGCCGTCGACCGCGGCCACCTTTTTATAGGCACCGCCCGCGATATAGCTGCCGTCCCTCGCGCGCTCGCGCACGAGAGAACCGTTCGTGCCGGTCAGAAGCTTGTTGTATTGCTTTTCGAGACCCGTCAAGCCGTCGTTGTCTACATTCACTACACCCAGCACCTGCGATGCCAGATTGCCGTATGGATATACGCGCTTCATGGCCTGCTCAAAAAGCACGCCGGGCAGATTCTTCTTCTCCAGCGCCGCAGCATCGTCTTCGTCCACCTGGCGCTTGATATACACCCAGGTGCCATCGGACTCGACGAGCTTGCGGCAGGTCTTTTTATCGATTCCAGTTGCCTTGACCAGCGCCGACACCGTCTTGTCGACATCCTCGACAAGCTGCGGGTTCACGGCGATGTTGCGACATTCGACCGACGACGCCAGCACGTTGCCGTTGCGGTCGTAGATGGTGCCGCGTTTGGCATAGAGGGTCTGCGCAAGCAGGCGGCGCGCATCGGCACGCTCGCGCAGTTTATCGGCTTCGACAATTTGATAGTCGGCAAGACGAAAGACGCCCAAGCCCAAGCCAAACCCAATGAAACCCATGACGGCTTTGCGGCGAGGCAGAGGCGTGCCTGTGAGCCATTCGGTCGACGAACTCTTACGCGACCTGGTGTTATGCACTTGAGGGCCGCCCGAGCCGCGAAGTCGCGACGCCGGGTCGTTGCCACGGGACCGCCCGGCGTTGTAAGATTGCCGACCCGTTCCTTGATAACCAGAACGTCCCCGCGACGAGGGACGTCCAGAACCGCGGCCCCCATCGGAACCGCGGCGATAGTCATTTGTCATACTCAGCTACCGTCTTGCTACTGAGCGGTCGCGGTCGCGTTGGCGCCCGCGGCTGCATCCTGCGAAAAGTCAAGTGTAACGCTCTCGCTGGGCTCCACCATGCCATAAGCGCCCGCAAGGTCGCGAATGCGCGTGTCGGCGCCATAGACCGAATGCATGACCTCCAGGTCGGAGCTCTCATCGGTCGCCTTTTCGAGCGTGTTGGTAAGCTCGGCGTTGCTGTTGAGCACCTGGGCCGTAACGCCGGCGAGCGCCACGCGGGCGACGCCGATCGTCATGAAGATAGCCGCAATGATGCAAAACGTTTTAAGAACGCTCATGAAAACCGGGCTTACCGCCTGGTTTGCCTGACGGCCCGCGCCCGTGTAGACATCAAAGCGCGGCGTGCGCTGCTCACGGGGAGCAACGGGGGCCTGCGGCGTCTCACGATAGGCGGGCATGGCGTTCATATCATAGGCGAGTGCTGCGCTTGAAGTGTTGTAGCCCATGATATGCCGCCTCCCATCCCGAGTACGTTGGTAGTGTGTTTAAGCTTCGTTTATGGTGCGAGCGGGAGGTCCAATATCGCGCGGTCGCGCCTACAGACGCTGCGCCACGCGGATTTTGGCTGATCTCGCCCGAGGGTTGCGCTCAACCTCATCAGGCTGGGCAACCAAGGGTTTGCGGGTGATGACCTTGAGTATCGGCACGTTGCCGCACACGCACACCGGAATCTCCGGCGGGCACGTGCACCCCTGGCTCATCTCCTTAAAGTGGTTCTTTACGATACGGTCCTCGAGCGAGTGATACGAGATGACGCAGATACGTCCGCCCGGGTTGAGCCACCTGGTGGCGGCATCAAGCCCTCGTTCGAGCACATCGAGCTCGTGATTGACCTCGATGCGAATGGCCTGGAAACTTTTCTTGGCCGGGTGTCCGCCATGCCGACGAGCGGCAGCCGGGATACCCGCCTTGATGATCTCGACAAATTGGCCGGTGGTTTCGATCGGTTCTTGCTCGCGGCGGCGCACGATCTCGCGCGCGATCTGCGAGGCGAACTTCTCTTCGCCGTAGACGCGTAGAATCCGGGCGAGGTCGTGTTCGTTATAGGTGTTGATGACCTCAGCTGCGTTTAAGGTGTTATTACCCGGATCCATCCGCATGTCCAATGGGGCGTCCTCGTTATACGAAAAGCCCCTGCCAGGGATATCGAGTTGCGGTGACGAAACGCCCAAATCGAACAGGAAGCCATCGACCCCGGGCACCTCGGCCGAGCAAAGCAGCTCGTCCAAGTCGCCGAAGTTGCCCTTCAGCAGCTGGTGCGGAACTCCGGGAACCTCGCGGTCCAGACGGGCGCCAGCGGCCTCGAGGGCCATGTCGTCCTGATCGACGCCGAGCAAAAGGCCCGTCTCCCCCACCTGCGCGGCCATCTTTACCGAATGGCCGGCACCGCCAAGGGTGCAATCGCAGACAACGGAGCCGCTCTTTAGCCGCAGCGACTCAAGCACTTCGCCGAGCATGACAGGTTCATGCCGATATTCTTGTGTCAAGATCCCACGCTCCATCCGTTACCCGTGCCTTGCCCTTACGAGAAGAAGAGGTCCAGCAGGGCCTCATCGTCATCGTCCTCATCGGCCGCGGCGCGATCCCAAACCTCAAGGTGGTCGTAGTTGCCCACAACCGTGACCTCGCGGTCGAGGTTCGCCTGCTTGCGGAGAGACTCGGAAAGACCGATACGACCGGCGCCGTCCACGTCCATCGACGTGGTGCGCTTGTTGATCGCCCTCATGAGCTTCTGGTCGTTAATGTCACGCGGGTTAAAACCCTCGTGGCCCTCACGACCCGCGAAGAGTCCTTCGACCCACTTATCGAAGGCCTCGGCAGAGAACACGTACAGAGCATCGACATCCAGGGCTTTGAACACGCGAACGTGCTCTCCAAGTTCCTCGCGAAGGGGTGCAGGCAGGGACAGACGACCTTTTGCATCGAGATTGCGCTCGTATGCACCAGTCATTCCCATGTGCGCCCTCCCCTCGGTTACTCAGATGGCACGTACGCGGGGAACCACCCCGCCTGTCGACGTCATTAATAATATGGGGAACCGCCCCATTTTTCAACACCTTTCCCCACCCCTTCCCCCACCCCGCCCCACCACTCCACCCTCCATATATTGCAAAACACCCCCAAGCATATGTTCGAAAACACAATATGTTGTGTTTACAGCAACGACGGGATGCCACCTGTGGCACCCCGCCTTTCAACCTCAACCTTCAAGTTGACCTTGAGGCGATTTTTGCGTCCCCTTACATGCCGTTCACATCGCCCCCAAACTCCCCCACCCACGGTACACACGGCCCACCACCGCGTCGGTGTCTGGCGAAAAATGGGACGGGCCCCAGATTGCCCATGCGCGCAAAAGTGCGTCTCGGCAATCTGGGGCCCGTCCCATTTAATATTTATAAATATGCAGGTCAGCGAGGTGCTAGCGATGTGCTAGCGGATGCGCCGCCAGATAGACCTCGGTCAGTTGCGTTCGGTCGACATGCGTGTAGACCTGCGTGGTCGAAATATCGGCATGGCCCAAAATCTCCTGCAGCACACGCAGGTCGGCACCGCCCGCGAGCATGTGGGTGGCAAAGGAGTGGCGCAAGGTATGGGGATGGAGCCCCACCAGCCCCACCTGACGCCCATACCGCTCGCATATCGCATGCACGGCCTGGCGCGACAGGCGACGTCCGTTCTTATTTAAAAAAACCGCCGAGGTCTCGGTTCCGCGGGCATGGGCCGCCAAGCGAGAACGTCCCTCAGTTACATAGAGCGTCAGAGCTCGCGCCGCGCTTCCCACCAGTGGGGACAGGCGTTCCTTTGAGCCCTTACCGCGAACGAGCACAAAGCCATCGTCGATATGGATATCGCCCACATCGAGCCCAACCAGCTCACTCACACGCAAACCGCATCCGTAGAGCACTTCCAAGATGGCATGGTCGCGCAGTCCCATCTCGCCCTCGGGAAAGTCTTGATCGAGCAGCGCCGAGACATCCTCCACCGATAGATACTCCGGCAAACGCTCAGCCTTTTTAGGCAGGCGCAACGCCGCCGTTGGATTTTGGGCCACAGCCCCATCGCGCACCAAAAAGGCATGCAGGCCCTTCACGGCCGCAAGCGCACGCTCCACCGAGGCATCGGAATAGCCCCCATCGCGACGGTCGGCGACAAAGCCCTCCACGACCTGACGAGTCACCTCTTCAAAAGACACAATACCCGCCCGCTCCAGATAGGCGCAGTACGTCGTCAGGTCACGACGATAGGCCGCAATCGTGTTGCGCGCCAAACCCCGCTCGACCGCGAGGTAATCGAGATACTCCCCCGCCGCCACGGCGAGCGACGAGGGAGTAGCTTCGGTATGTTCTTTGTTCGCCGGCACCCTTAGTCCGTAGCGAGGTTCATGGGCGTCACCTGCAGGCGATCGACACCCTCGTGCTGACCGATCGAGGCACGCACGAACTCTCGGAACAGCGGCTGCGGGTTGGTCGGGCGGCTCTTGAACTCGGGGTGAGCCTGGGTTGCCACATACCACGGATGCACGTCGCGCGGCAGCTCGACCATCTCGACCAGGCGCTCGTCGGGCGACAGACCCGAGATAACCAAGCCGGCGTCCTCGAGCTGGTCACGGAAAGCGTTGTTGAACTCAAAGCGGTGACGGTGACGCTCGTAGACGAGTTCCTCACCATATGCCTCGCGAGCAAGGGTATCGGCGGCGAGCTTGCACGGATAGGCGCCCAGGCGCATGGTGCCGCCCTTCTCGGTCACGTCCTCCTGCGAGCTCATCAGATCGATGACGCTATACGGACCGTCCGGATCAAACTCGGAGGAGCTGGCACCGGCAAGGCCAACGACATTGCGGGCGAACTCGCACACGGCGACCTGCATACCCAGGCAAATGCCCAGATACGGAATCTTGTGCTCACGGGCAAACTCGGCCGCGAGGATCTTGCCCTCCAGGGCGCGCTTGCCAAAGCCGCCGGGGACCAGGATGCCCGAGGCGTCGCCCAGAACCTCGGAGACATTCTGCTCGTCGAGGCTCTCGCCGTCGACCAGCTGGACGTCCACATGGCGATCGTAGAAGACGCCCGCATGGTGCAGGGCCTCGATAACCGACAGGTACGCATCGGGCAGCTGCGTGTACTTACCCACGACGGCGATCTTCACCTTGTCGGCGTGATGGTTGGCGTGATTCTGTTTGCGCAGGAACTCGTTCCACTCGCTCATGTCGCGCTCACGCGGATCCAGACCCAGGCGCTCGCAAATGCGCAGGTCAAAGTCCTGCTCGGCAAGCAGCTGCGGAACATCGTAAATGCTCGCGCAGTCCTCGTTGGTAAAGACGCAATCGGTGTCGACGTCGCAGAAGCTTGCGATCTTTCCGCGGATAGCGTCATCGATATGGTGGTCGGAGCGCAGCACGATGATATCGGGCTGGATGCCAAAGCTGCGGAGCTCCTTGACGGAATGCTGCGTGGGCTTGGTCTTGACCTCATGGGCGGCGGCGATATAGGGAACGAGCGACACGTGGATGTAGCAGACGTTCTCGGGGCCGGCCTCCTTGCGGTACTGACGGATGGCCTCGACAAACGGTTGGGACTCGATGTCGCCGATCGTGCCGCCTAGCTCGGTGATGACTACATCGGAGCCGGTCTGCTCCTCGATGCGGCGGAACTTGTCCTTAATGGCATTGGTGACGTGGGGAATCACCTGCACGGTACCGCCCAAAAAGTCGCCGCGACGCTCGCGGGCGATTAGGCTTTTGTAGATGGCACCGGTCGTAAAGTTGGAATCGCGGGTCAGGTTCTCATCAATAAAGCGCTCGTAATGACCCAGGTCCAGGTCGGACTCGTAGCCGTCCTCGGTAACGAAGACCTCACCATGCTGGAACGGGCTCATGGTACCGGGGTCGACGTTCAGATACGGGTCGGCCTTCTGCATCGTTACTTTGTAGCCACGCGACTTGAGCAGACGGCCCAGCGAGGCCGCGGTGATACCCTTGCCCAGGGACGAAACCACGCCACCGGTTACGAACACATGCTTGGTCATATTGAGTTACCTGCGCTTCCCGTAGAAGTTGTTTATCCACATCTTACGGGTCTTCATTGTAATACTCGCACCGCGAACCGTTCGCAATTTTTCTCGCGTGCGATTGCATTTCTCAATCTTGAAACAAAACGCCGCCCGGTTTCCCAGGCGGCGTCGCTATGGCAAGGGTTACATGCTGCTATCGATCAGCAACCGCGTCCTCAAGCATTTCTTGAACGAGCATGCCGGTACGGACGCCCTCAAGATACCATTCGCCACGTTCGGTGAGGCAAATGCCATTTGCAAGCTGACCGCCGTCGTCGCTATAACGCGAGACGACATCGATCATGCCTTCGGAATCCAAGCGATCGATTGCGGCGCGGGCACGATACGGCGAAACCCCCACGCGCTCGGCAAGCGTTTTGCGCGAGAAACCATACGGCCCGCCATTGTCTTCAGTTTGCTGGTCGATCTCCATCAACACCAGCACCTCGACACGCTTCATATCGTTGACACTCGCACGACCCTTGCCCGCCATAGCAGCCTCCTCAAACCGAGCACGAGCATCTAACGCGCCGTGCGCGACCGACACACCTCACGATGGCAGGTAATATCCATCATGCGGCATCCCGCTAAGGATGAAACAGTTACGGTTATTGTATACCGCTCAAATTGTTTCTAGGCAGGTAAACAGCTATTTTTCGCCGAAATAGGCGCTTTATTGATCAAAAAGCCGTACCGGGCGCTAACCCGATACGGCCAAAATGCAATGCAATTACCGCGGTGCTTCAAACTTAGCGATGGAAGAAACCGCGGCGCTCAAACTTGGGCTCGCAGCACACGTTGATACCCAGTTTGCGCAGTACCGTCTCGTCCGTCGGCGAGATGATCACGCTAAAGAAGGCATCGCAACCGCGCAGCTGCTCCAGGCCCGAAAGGACGCGAGCGGCCGTCTCACTCGTGGCCGAGGTGATCGACAGCGCCATAAGCGTCTCGTCGGTGTGGAGGCGCGGGTTTTTGCTGCCCAGGAAATGCGTCTTGAGCTTGCTGATGGGCTCGATCGCCTCATCGCTAATGACCTCGAGCTCAAGGTCAACGCCCGAGACGTGCTTGAGGGCGTTCATAATGAGCGAACTTGCGGCGCCCAGGCGCGTGGAGGTCTTACCGGTCACCACGGAGCCATCGGGCATGACCATGGCACCCACGGGACCACCCGTCAGTTGCTCCCTGGTGAGGGCCGCCGAGCGCGCCGGTGAGTAGTTCTTATCGATGCCGGCTTTCTTCATAATAATCTTGAGACGGTCGACTTGCTCATCGCCCACGCCGGTACGGCGCACATTTTCGACCGCGGTAAAGTAGCGGCGGACGATCTCCATCTTGGAAGCGTCGCGGCAGGCATCGTCATCGGTGATAGCAAAGCCGACCATATTGACGCCCATGTCCGTAGGGCTCTGGTAGGGGCTCTTGCCCAGGATCTTTTCCATCAGGGCACGGACTACCGGGAAGGCCTCGACGTCGCGGTTGTAGTTGACCGTGGTCTTGTTGTAGGCCTCAAGGTGGAACGAATCGATGATATTGGCGTCGTCGAGGTCAGCCGTGGCGGCCTCGTAGGCAATATTGACCGGATGCGTCAGAGGAAGATTCCAGACCGGGAAGGTCTCGAACTTGGCATAGCCGGCGGCGGTACCGTACTTATGCTCGTGATACAGCTGCGAGAGGCAAGTGGCGAGCTTGCCCGAGCCGGGGCCGGGTGCCGTCACGACAACGAGCGGACGCGTGGTCTCGACAAACTCGTTCTTGCCGTAGCCATCGTCGGACACGATCAGATCGACATCGTGCGGATACCCCTCGATGGGATAGTGCAGCTTGGCGGGAATACCGAGCGCGTTCAGGCGGTTGCGGAACACATCGGCAGCAGGCTGGCCGGCGTACTGGGTGATGACCACAGCCGCAACGGCAAAGCCGTTGCCGCGGAACAGGTCAACCAGGCGCAGCACATCCTCGTCATAGGTAATGCCAAGGTCACCACGAGCCTTGTTTTTCTCGATGTGGTTCGCGTTGATCGCGATGATGACCTCGACATCGTCGGCGATGCTCTTGAGCATGCGGAACTTGCTGTCCGGTTCAAAACCCGGCAGCACGCGGCTCGCATGATAGTCATCGAACAGCTTGCCGCCAAACTCCAAATAGAGCTTGCCACCAAACTGTGAGATGCGCTCCTTAATATGAGCGGCCTGCAGCTCGATATATTTCGCGTTGTCGAAACCCTGGCGCATGTATGGCTCCCGTCCCGTTTCCAATTAATGTTCTAGGCGATTATAACGGAGCAGACCCTCCCCAACGCCCAAGCAATCAACTGGCACCAACCAAACACGCCATCGATAAGTTGCGGTGAAATAGTTCCCGTTTAACCCCTCAAGACGGCCAAACAGGAACTATTCCACCGCAACTTCCCCTTTTGGCGCGAAGTAACCTGACCCCATTGCACCAGCGAACGGGCGCCAGAGCGAGCAAGCAGCCCCCTGCACCAACAATGGAAACGTCACAGGTGGAGCATAAGTCAGCGAAAGCCCGCCAGAGCGAGCAAGGTGACGTGAAAGAGGAGGGCATAGGCCTTTTGGCCATGCCCGACGATTGAACGTCAGATTGCCGCTCTGACGGGCTTGCAGCGTCGAGTGGTTCCGGCGTTTGGTAAAACGCCGGAACACAAGAGTGCCCCCTCCCGCGCACGGAACGGGAGGGGGCTAAAGGTAGGAGTCTACCGGTGGGTTTACCCCACCGGACAGACGATGACCAGGTGATCCTTTACAGGATCGTCAAGGTTTCCGTGGGGTACCCGTTGGGTACTTAGAGCAGCACGCAGGCGACGGTCAGGATGACGGCGCAGACGACGGAGAGAGCGACGATGAGCTTAAGGGCAAACTTGAGCCAGGTCGTCCACTCGATCTTGGCCAGGGCGAGACCGCCCATGATGGCACCGGAGGTCGGGGTGAACAGGTTCACGACACCGATGGCGGCGGAGAAGATCATGACCATGACCTCGGGCGAGAAGCCGAGCTTAACAGCCAGCGGTCCCATGATGGGCATGGAGACGGTAGCCATACCGGACGTCGAGGGGATCAGGAAGGACAGGCCGAAGTAGACCAGGAAGCTCATGGGAGCGAAGATTACGCCGGACAGGCCAGCCAGGGCATTGGCGGCAGCGTCGAGGACGAAGACGTCGAGGCCGGTGTTAGCCATGAGGACGGAGATGCCACGGGCGAGGGCGATGACGAGAACAACGGACATCATGTCGGCAGCGCCGGTGATGAAGGTGTTGACGATCTGCTTCTCGGACAGGCCACCGATGATACCGATCAGGACGGCCATGAGGAAGAACCAGGTGGAAGCCTCGTCGAAGTACCACTGGCCAATGGGCAGGCCGGTGATCAGGGCAGACCAGCCCTGGACGACGGCGTTACCGTCGGCGTCGTAGACAGCGCCAGCGTCGAAGAAGTTGGCGACGCCCTCGTTGAGGTCGGCCAGCGGAATGAAGCCGACAATCATGACGACGAAGGTGAAGGCGAAGGCGATCAGAACACCCTTCTGACGACCGGTGAGCTTGACCTCCTTGTGGACCTCGGAAGCAGCCTTGCCGTGAGCCTCTTCGGCGTCCTTGAGCTCCTGCATCGACAGGATGGTGGAACCCTTGTCAGCCTTGACCTTCTTGGCATAGTTCATCACGAAGAAGATGGACATAGCGGTAGTGACAATCCACAGGACGGCACCGAGGCCGATGATGATGGACTGGTTGACCTCAATGCCAACGCCGGTCAGAGCGTCGACGGCAGCGCCGACGGCGAACGGGTTAACCGTGGAGCCCAGGCAGCCGCAGCCAGCGCCGAGCAGGACGGTAGCGGCACCGACCATGGGGTCGAAGCCAGCGGCCATCATGGTAGCGGCGAGCAGGGCGTAGAAGGGAACGGTCTCCTCGCACATACCATAGGTGGTACCACCGAGGGAGAAGATGAGCATCAGCACGGGAATGAGCATAATCTCGTTGCCCTTAAGCTTCTGCACCAGAACGGCGATGCCGTTGTCCAGGGCGCCGGTCTCGGTCATCATGCCGAGGAAGCCGCCCAGGATCATAACGAAGAGGCAGACGGGCAGAGCGTCAGCGAAGCCCAGGATCGGGGCGGTGCAGAAATCGCTCAGACGGGCTGCGGTAACCGCGCCGCCGGACGTGCCGGAGACGATAACGGTAATCACTGCAACAATTGCCAGCAGAGCTAGAAGAATGGTGAACGATGAAGGCATACCGCGCTTTTTCTTAGCGGTCTCAGTCATGGTTCTCATCCCCCCTTCATAAATCATTTAACTTTCTCGCGCGAAGCGGATCTTCCGTGCCGTGCCCACCGCCCGACGCGAGATATTTACCAGACAAAGCCGCTCGGGGTGTGCAGCAAGACACCCCGAGCGAGATGCTAGATGCTCTTACTTGAGCGTGGCGTACATGACAGCCTTGATGGTGTGCATGCGGTTCTCGGCCTCGTCGAAGACCTTGGAAGCGGGGCTCTCGAAGACCTCGTCGGTGACCTCCTGCTCGGTGATGCCGAACTGCTCGCACTTCTCGGCGCCAATCGTGGTGTTGGTGTCGTGGAAGCTGGGCAGGCAGTGCAGGAAGATGGCACCCGGGTTGGCCATAGCCATGACCTCGGAGGTGACACGATACGGGGTGAGCTGAGCGATGCGCTCGGCCCAGACCTCGTCGGGCTCGCCCATGGAGACCCACACGTCGGTGTAGATAACGTCGGCACCGGTGACGCCGTCCTTGACGTCGGTGGTCAGCTTGATGGTGCAGCCGTTGGCCTCGGCGATGGGCTTGCAGGCCTCGATGACGTCGTCGGCGGGCATGCACTCCTCGGGGCCGCAGGCCACGAAGTTCATGCCGAGCTTGGAGCAGACAACCATGAGGGAGCGAGCAACGTTGTTCTTGCAGTCGCCCATGAAGACGAGGGTCTTGCCCTTGATGTCGTAGTTGAAGTTCTCCTGGACGGTCAGGATGTCGGCGAGCATCTGGGTGGGATGCCACTCAGTGGTCAGGCCGTTCCACACGGGCACGCCGGACTTGGCAGCGAGCTCCTCGACGTCGTCCTGGGCAAAGCCACGGAACTCGATGCCGTCATACATGCGGCCGAGAACGCGGGCGGTGTCCTCGATGGACTCCTTCTTGCCCATCTGCGACGAACCCGGATCTAGGTAGGTCACGCCCATGCCCAGATCCATGCCGCCGACCTCGAAGGCGCAGCGGGTACGAGTGGAGGTCTTCTGGAAGAGCAGAACGATGTTCTTGCCCTCGAGATAGCGGTGCGGAACGCCAGCGCGCTTCATGTCCTTGAAGTTCTTGGAAAGCTTGAGCAAGTACTCGATCTCCTCGGTGGAGAGGTCGAGGAGCTTGAGGAAGCTACGGCCGGAGAGGTTAACACCCATGGTTCGTTTCCTTTCGAAAAAATGAATTACGTAAGTATTAGTGTTGCCCGTTTGACGGGCGAAACCGGTGCGGTTGTAGGGGGACCGCACCGGAAACGGAAAGACTTAGAGGTCCTCGCGCCAGAAGGGCATGCTCATGCAGCGCGGGCCGCCGCGGCCGCGGGAGAGCTCGGCGGAGGGCACGACGAGAAGGTCCAGGCCCTCCTTGTACAGCACGTCGTTGGTGACGGTGTTGCGGGCGTAGA
>JAXKGH010000123.1:0-18594 GCA_036550475.1 Collinsella sp.
CTGAATCCAGCCGATGCCGGGGAAGAACACGGCAATCTGAGCCGGGAAGTACAGCAGCGCCGAAGCGAAGATGATCGGCACGACACCCGCGGTGTTGACCTTGATGGGCAGGTAGGTGGTCTGGCCACCCATCATGCGACGGCCCACGACGCGCTTAGCGTAGGAGACCGGGATGCGGCGCTGGCCGCGCTCAAGGAAAACAATCAGCGGGATAACCAGCAAAATGATGGCGCAGATGATCACCATGGTGATGATGCCACCGGCATTGCCCTCGGTGCTGGAGAAGATAGCCTGCGGCAGGCCGGCCATGATGTTCGCAAAGATGATCAGCGACATGCCATTGCCGATACCGCGCTGGGTGATGAGCTCACCAATCCACATGATCAGCATGGCGCCCGCAGTGAGCGTGCCGACGATCATGAGGTCGAAGATGATCTCGGGAGCGCCGGCGCCATTGAAGCTGATGCCGAAGCTCTTAAAGAGGAAGAGGTAACCCACGGAGTTGAGGATTGCCAGAGCCAGGGTGAGGTAACGCGAATACTGCGTGATCTTGGTCTGACCGACCTCGCCCTCGCGGGCAAGCTCATGCAGGGAAGGCACAACGGCCTGGAGCATCTGGAGGATGATCGAGCTGGTGATGTAAGGCATGATGCCCAGCGAAAACACCGACACATAGCTCAACGCGCCGCCAGAGAAAAGATTCAGGAGGGCCATAGCACCTGCGGCGACCGAATTGTTATCGGTCGAGAAAAGGCCCAGCATCCCCTGGAAGGGAATGCCGGGCACAGGAACGTGCGCACCAATGCGGTACACGACGAGCATAGCTATGGTAAAAAGAATCTTTTCGCGCAATTCTTTGATGCGGAAAGCATTCTTAAGACCATTTAGCACGGCAGCTCGACCTTTCCGCCGGCGGCCTCGATCTTGGCCTGCGCAGAAGCGCTGACCTTGTCGACCTTGACCGTGAACTTCTTGGTGAGCTCACCATTGCCGAGCACCTTGACGGGCTCGAACTCGCTCTTGGTGATGCGAGCGGCCTTAAGAGCGGCACCGTCGATCACAGCGCCGTCCTCGAACTTACGCTCGAGACGCTCAACGTTAACGGCGGTGTACTCGATACGACGGGGGTTGCGGAAGCCCGGAAGCTTGGGCAGGCGCATAGCCAGCGGAGTCTGGCCACCCTCGAAGCCGGCACCCTTGGTGCCGCCAGAGCGGGAACCCTGGCCCTTCTGGCCGCGGCCAGAAGTGGTGCCGTGACCCGAAGAATTGCCACGGCCGACGCGCTTACGGTTCTTGGTGGAACCGGGCGCGGGAGTAAGATCGTGAAGCTGCATTTGCTACTCCTCTACAATCTCGACAAGGTGCTTGACCTTGAAGATCATGCCGCGGACGGACTCGTTGTCAGCAATCTCGCGAACCTCGCGGATCCTGTGGAGACCGAGGGCACGGACAGTACGGACCTGGTCCTGCTTGCAACCATTGGTGCTGCGGACCTGCTTGATCTTGATGGTGTCAGCCATGCTTAGTTCTCCTTACCGACGAACATCTCGGAGACCGTCAGGCCACGGCGAGCCGCGACGTCCTCAGGGCTGGAGAGCTCCTTGAGGCCCTCGACGGCAGCCTTGATGATGTTGAGGCCGTTGTCGGTACCGAGGGACTTGGACAGGACGTTCTTGATGCCAGCAAGCTCAAAGAGGGGACGCACAGCGCCGCCGGCGATAACGCCGGTACCCTCGACAGCGGGCTTGATGATGATGCGGCCGGCACCAAAGTGGCCGAGAACCTCGTGCGGGATGGTGCCCTGCTCGGTCACCGGCACGTGGAACATGTTCTTCTTGGCATCGAGAGACGCCTTGGAGATGGCCATGGGCACCTCAGCGGACTTGCCCATGCCAACGCCGACGTTGCCCTTGCCGTCGCCAACGACGACGAGAGCGACGAGGCTCATGCGACGACCACCCTTGACGGTCTTCGACACGCGGTTGATGTAAACGACGCGCTCCTCGAACTCGGAGGCCTCGCGCTGCTGCTTCTGATTACGAGCCATGTGCTACATACCTCCTAGAACTCGAGACCGGCGGCACGAGCACCGTCGGCGAGGGCCTTGACGCGGCCATGGTAGATACGGCCACCGCGATCGAAGGCGACCTTGGTGATGCCGGCCTCGATGGCGCGCTTGCCAACGAGCTGACCGACCTTCTCCGCAGCCTCCTTGTTCGAGGTGTGGGTGCCCTTGAACTCGGCCTCGAGGGTCGAGGCAGAGACGAGCGTCAGGCTGGAGCCCTTGCTGTCGTCGATGATCTGGGCATAGATGTTGGCGTTAGTACGGGTCACGCGAAGACGCGGACGCTCGGAGGTACCCGAGACCTTGCCGCGAACACGACGCTGACGACGCTTGAGGCCTTCCAGCTTCGCCTTATGCTTGTTCATACGTAAACTCCTAAAAAGGTTGATCTTGCCAGCACCTGACGGGGTGCTGGTCTTATGCGAGTGAGTCGGTTACGACTACTTGGCGGCCTTACCCAGCTTGCGGCGGATGTGCTCGCCAACGTAGTGGATACCCTTGCCCTTGTAAGGCTCGGGAGGACGATGGCCGCGGATCTCAGCGGCGATCTGACCGACCTGCTGCTTGTTGATACCCTTGACGTTCACGTGGGTGTTGTCGGGAACCTCGAAGGTGATGCCCTCGGGAGCCTCGACGATCACGGGGTGCGAGAAGCCCAGGGAGAACTCGAGGTTCTTGCCCTTCTGCTGCACGCGGTAACCGACGCCGGCGAGCTCGAGCTTCTTCTCGAAGCCCTCGGAAACGCCAACAACCATGTTGTGGATGAGGGCGCGGGTGAGGCCGTGGCGGGCACGGGTCTCACGCTCGTCGTCGGGACGGGAAACGGTGAGGACGTTGTCCTCGACGTTGATAGCGAGCTTCTCAAAGACATCGAGCTCGAGCTGGCCCTTGGGGCCCTTGACGACAACGTTGTTGCCGTTGACTGCCACTTCGACTCCGGCGGGAATCTGGACAGGCTTATTACCGATACGAGACACGGTGATCTCCTTTCCTTCTACCTACCGAGCGAATTACCAGACGTAAGCGATGATCTCGCCGCCGACGTTGTGCTTGCGAGCATCGCGGTCGGTCATGACGCCATGGCTGGTGGAAATAATGGCGGTACCAAGGCCACCGCGGACGCGGGGCATGTCGGCAACGCCGGTGTACTTACGCAGGCCCGGCTTGGAAATGCGGCGGATGCCGTTGATGACCTTAGCCTTCTTGGGACCATACTTAAGCGTGATGTGCAGAGTCTTCTGGGGAACGGTGTCCTCGACATCGTAGCCCTCGATGTAGCCCTCCTCGTGCAGAACACGAGCGATCTCGACGAGCTTCTTGCTGCTCGGCATGGAGACCGTGGCCTTGTTCACAGAGTTAGCGTTACGGATGCGCGTAAGCATATCTGCGATCGGGTCTGTAAGGTTCATACAGATTCTCCTTCGTTCTTGATGAACACGTGCTCTTGGTTCTTCGCCGCCCTTAACGGCAAAGCCTTTTTAGCGCGTTTTCCCTGTTCCAAACTGATGCTTGAAACGCTGGTAGTGACTTACCAGCTGGCCTTCTTAACGCCGGGAAGCTCGCCCTTGAGTGCAAGCTCGCGGAAGCAGACACGGCACAAGCCGAACTTGCGGTACACAGAGTGCGGACGGCCGCAGCGCTGGCAGCGCGTGTACTCACGAGTAGAGAACTTCTGCTTGCGATTGCACTTGACGATCATCGATGTCTTAGCCACTTATATCCTCCTCACATAGAGTATTGTTCGCCCCAAGCGCCGCCCCCTTGTGGGAACGGCGCTTATAGGGCAGGTGAACCTATTTCTTGAACGGGAAACCGAAGGCGTCCAGAAGGGCCTTGGCCTCCTCATCGGTATTGGCGGTGGTCACGAAAGTGATGTCCATACCGCGCTGGTGATCGACGGAGTCGAAGTCGATTTCGGGGAAGATGAGCTGCTCGGTGACGCCCATGGAGAAGTTACCACGGCCGTCGAAGCTCTTGGCGGAGATGCCGCGGAAGTCGCGGATACGGGGGATCGCGACGGAGGTCAGACGATCGAAGAACTCCCACATACGGTCGCCACGCAGGGTAACCTTGCAGCCGATCGGCATACCAGCGCGCAGGCGGAAGGTAGCGATGGACTTGCGGGCACGGGTGATCATCGGCTGCTGGCCGGTGATGGCGCGCAGGTCGCGCACGGCACCGTCGATGGCCTTGGAATCGGTAGCGGCCTCGCCGACACCCATGTTCACGACGATCTTCTCAAACTTGGGGATCATCATGACGTTCTCGTACTGGAACTTGTCCTGAAGCTGCTGCTTGACCTCGTTGTTGTACTTGGTCTTCAGACGCGGCACATACTTCTCTTCTGCCATTGTTCACTCCTTCTTGGGGTTTTAAGCACGGGGCGTGGCCACGATGGGTTGTCCTCGTGCCTCCTGACTGCATCCGCGCCGCTCATGGCATTTCGCGGTTTGGACTCGACGCAGCAGGAGCCGACAAAACAATCGGTACTATACGCGCATTGGGTGCGTATTTCCAGAAAAACCTCGTCTGCCTGCACAACTCCACAACTCCCCCGCACATAGTGATCCCCGAAAAGCAGTTGCGGTGAAATAGGGACTGTTGGGCGGCCTAACAGGCTTAAACAACCCGTATTTCACCGCAACTTATTGGTGAGGATGCGATTAGCGCTTGCGGGGGATGAGTTTGGTGCGACGCAGGTGGATCATCTCGGCGGCGATGGAGATGGCGATCTCCTCGGGGTCCTCGGCCTCGATGGCAACGCCGATCGGAAGGTGCAGCTCGTCGATCTGGTCCTGCGTAAAGCCTTCCTGCTCCAAGCGGGCACGCACAAAGGCCGTCTTGCGGCGCGAACCCAGACAGCCCAGATAGGCAGGCTTGGCTCGCATGGCCTGAATCACCACGTCGATATCGGACTTGTGACCCGCCGTGGCGACGACCACCAAGTCGCGCGGACCGATGGGACACAGCTCGCTCAGGTTCTTGTAATCGACCAGGCGACGATCGTAGACACCGGGCACCCATTCGGGCGTCAACGTGCCGGGGCGGTCATCGCAGGCCACGACGGCAAAGCCCGCCGCCGTGAGCACGCGCGCCGTCGCGGCGCCCACGTGTCCGCAGCCAAAGATGTAGGTCAGGCCCTCGGGGCAGAGCGTCTCGATGTGCGCCGCGGGAATCTCAGAGGCAGCGTTGGTGTAGGTGACGTTACTCCCCTCCTCCACCAGTGAAAGCCCGGGGCAGCCCGCAATGGTATGGCGCGATGCCTCGCCATGGTACTCGGCCACATCGCCCTCGAGCGCGCTCGCGATAAACGGCCCAAAGTCGATGACGAAGTCGCCGATGCGCCGATAGACCAAGACGTCGGCAATTTCCTGGAACAACGGTGCCTGGGTCGCATCCAGATGCAGATAGCACAGGCAGATGGCTCCGCCGCAGATCATGCCGGTATCGGAGTTCTCGCCGCCCATGGTGTAGCGGACCAGACGCGACTGTCCCGCGCTCAGGAGTTCGCGCGCCTCATCCAGCGCAAAGAGCTCAATCTTGCCGCCGCCGATAGTGCCCGCCTGGCTGCCGTCGGCAAAGACGGCCATCCAGGCGCCCACGCCGCGCGGCGACGACCCCGCCGTGCCGGCCACGACCACGAGCTCGCACGTCTCGCCAGCACGCAGGGCGGCAAGCGCCGCATTCACAACATCGAACTTTTCCATTGCCGCCTTCTATCCTCTAAAGATATCGGTGAGCATAGCGAGTGCCTCGAGCACGCCGCCGCCGACCGACGTCGCCTTGTCCGAAATGTAGTTGATATAGCTGGCATCGCCGCGCGGATCGACATCGGCGCATTTAAAGCCCTCGGTCACCTGCGCGCCGTTCGCCAAAAGCCCGCGCAGACAGCCATCGATCTGCGTGCGCATGGGCGTATCGCCCGCGTAGCCAATCACGTCTCCGGCGCGCACGATGTCGCCGATTGCGCGGTCGGACCGAAACACGCCGGCGGCGGGGCTGTGGATAACACGCTCTTTGCCATAGCCAGCGATAATGCCCGGCACGCCCGTGTTGGGCTGGGGTGAACCTTGGGTAATGACACGGCCCAGGAAATGCCCGCGCATGGTTTCGACCACGGCGTCGCAGTCAACCGGCGCGGTGAAGCCCGGCCCCACGGCGATGACGGCAGGTGCCATGTCGCGCGTGGTACCCAGGTTGCGCTTGGCCAGAATCGCGTCGACCACAGCCGCGGGTTTAAGCTCATCGAGCATCTTGGCCTGAGGGTCCACCACGACGGCAACATCCCCCGCTTGGGTAATCTCGAGCGCCTCTGCCGGCGTCTGCGCCAAGCGAGCGCGAATACCCTCGACCTGGACCTCGCCCAGGCGAATAGCCTCGCAAAAACTGATTGTGCGGCGGATGCACGTGGGAACCGCGATATCGGCCATAACGACCGACACGCCGGCGCGCACCAAGCGAGCGGCGACACCCGTGGCGATATCGCCGGCGCCGCGAACATAAACGAGCATTCCCGGGGCACCTCCCTGTGCTACGGTTTGAGCAGAGCAAAAAGCGGTTCGACCGCTACTCTGATGATTATTTATTATCACAGTATTATACGGCGGTGAACAGATGGAAACGGTTAGCGGCAATCTTGCCTCGGCGCTCAAGATCGAGCCGGGCATTACCGCGATTATCGGCAGCGGTGGCAAGTCGACCTTGCTGAAGGCGCTGGGTCTCGAGCTCATGCGCGCTGGCGGCAGGGTGCTCCTCTGCACCACCACGCGCATGTTCCCCGTCGCCGGCGTGCCATGGGACGGGTCGAGCCGTCGCTTGGACGCCGTGCCTTGGAAGCCGGGGGCCCTGCATGTTCCCGGCTGCACCTGCGAGGCATGCGCGGGCATGAGCCGCGGAGGCATCTGCCAGGCGGGTGTTTTGGACCCGGAGACGGGCAAGCTCTCCTCCCCTGCCGAGCCGCTCGACCAGCTGGCGCAGCGCTTTGACTACGTCCTGGCCGAGGCGGACGGCAGCAAGCGGCTCCCGCTCAAGGCCCACGCCGCCTGGGAGCCGGTGATTCCCTCTGGCACGGCCAACATCGTCTGGATCGCCGGCGCCTCAGGGCTCGGCAAGCCCATCAATGAAGCCGTCCACCGCCCCGAGCTCTTTTGCGAGCGTTGCGGCTGCGAGCCTACCGACATCGCCACACCCGAGCGCGTCGCCATGGTGCTCAATGCCGAGATGCAGGCGCTGAAACTCAGCACCGCACGCGTCATGCTCAACCAAGTCGACACGCTCAGCGACCCCACGATGGCCGACCGCTTCGAGGCAGCTCTCGACCGCCCCGTCGTCGCCGGCAGCCTCAAGTAGCCGGCCCCATCTCCGCAGTTGCGGTGAAATACGGACTGTTTGGCCGCCAAACGGCCGCAAACAGTCCGTATTTCACCGCAACTGCGGAGGGGACACGGCATCTTTGCTGCTAGCGGGGCACGTAGCGGCCGGGTTGGGCTCCGGTGGGCTCGCCATCGCGCGCCACCAGCACGCCGTTCACAAACACGGCCTTGGCGCGGCCATGTGCCTCAAAGCCCTCGAGCGGCGTGTAGTCCACGGCCTGATGCTGCGTCGCGGCGCTGATCGTCCAACGCGCGCAAGGATCCCACACGCACACGTCGGCATCGGCACCCTCGGCAAGACAGCCCTTGCGCGGGTACATGCCAAACACGCGCGCCGGGTTCTCGCTCATCAAGCGGCAGAGGTCCTCGGGTCCCAGCTGTCCCTCAAAGCTCGTGGCAATCGCGACGGGACGATGCTCCACGCCGGGCCCGCCGTTGGGAATCGCGCGGAAATCGTCGCGCCCGCGGTCCTTTTGCCCGTGCAGGTTAAAGCTGCAATGATCGGTCGCAATCGTATCGATCTCGCCGGCCACAAGCGCCTCGCGCAGTGCCGCACGGTCACCGGCATGGCGCAGCGGCGGGCTCATCACGTACTTGGCGCCCGCAAAGCCGTCCTCGCCCTGCTCCAGATAGCAGGTGTCGTCAAGCATCAGATATTGGGGGCAGGTCTCGACATAGATATTCTTCTGCCCGCGCGCTTTGGCAGCACGAATGGCCCCGAGCCCCAACTTGGTCGAAAGGTGCACCACGTTGACCGGGGCGTCGCCGGCCAGGTGCGCCAGATACAGCAGGCGGCTCACGGCTTCGGCCTCACACACGTCCGGGCGGCTGAGCGCATGCCCCTCGGGCCCATGAATCCCCTGCTCGTACACGCGCTTCTGCAGCTCATTCACCAGCGTACCGTTCTCGCAATGCACGCACAGTATGCCGCCAATACGCTTGAGCTCCTCGAGCACCTCGAGCGTCTCGGCATCGTCCAAGCGAAGGTGGTCATAGGCAAAGTAGGTCTTGAACGACGACACGCCCGCCTCGCGCATGGCCGAAAGATCGGCGCGGTTGCGCTCATTCCACTCGGCGAGTGCCATATGAAAAGCGTAGTTGGCCGTACAGGTTCCGTCGGCGCGGCGATGCCACTCGGCCAAGGCATCGGGCATGGTCACGCCGCGATCGGCCGTCGCGTAGTCCACAATGGTCGTCGTGCCGCCGCAGGCAGCCGCGCGCGTGCCGGTCTCAAAGCTATCGGCTGTCCAATCCATGCCAGTCCAGCACTGCATGTGCGTGTGGCCGTCGATAAAGCCGGGAAACACCCAGCAGCCCGCGGCGTCCTCGACGGTATCGTCGGCGCCCGGCTCAATCGCTGCGGCGATCCGCACGATCTTATCGCCCTCCATGGCAAGATCGGCGCGGCGAAGCCCCTGGGGCGTCACGAGCGCGCCGTTTTTGATGATGATCATGTTGCTCCTTATTGATTAATACAGTTGGCCACGCGATCAAAATACGAGCAGGCGGCAATATGCTCCGTTATGCGTCGCTGTCCCTTGACGGTATCGACGTCCCACAGCTCGTAGGCACGCGCCTCGACCAGCACCACGTCGGTGCGACCTTTGAGAATCGAGCCCCCGCCGTCCTTGCCCTCAAGACACATAAGTGCATCGAACAGTTCCGCCGGAAAGAGCACCGGGCTCGAAGGCTCACCGTTACACGCAAGACGCACCGGATGTTTGCGGCCACGCTCGTCAAATGCACGAACCATAGCCTCAAAAGAATCCGAACTCACGAGCGGCTGGTCGCCCGGTAAAAAGAGGCAACCTTTCCAGTTGCGTTCGACTCCCCACGAAAGGCCCGCACGGACGCTTTCGCTGCGCAGCTCGCCATCGTGCAGCACGCACGGGCAATGCTTGTCCTCGCAAATCTGGGCGACCTCGGGCCAACGCGTCGAAACCACAACGTCAAAGCCCCGGGGAACCGAATCGATGGTCCGGGCAATCAGCGGCTCGCCATAGATATCGGCGAGCATCTTGTTGGAGCCAAACCGCTTGGCCTCGCCCGAAGCCATAATGACGCATCCAAGTTTCATGGTGATACCTCCCCTGAAACCATCGTACCCATAACTCGCGCCGCGGGCATCCACATCGAAAGCGCTTATCCCGCACGCCCGCGATGCAAAATAGGGGCACCCCGCCAGTTGGCAGAGCGCCCCCTTTACATGGCTTACCTCAGCCCGGCTTTAGGCCTGGAGCCAACGGGCGGTGTTGCGCTCGTCGAGGGCCTTGAGGGTAGCGGCGGGATCGGCAACCTTCTGCAGGAACATCATGGCAGCGATGGCGTACGGCTTGTAGCTGGCCTCCTTGTACATGCCCACGCGGTGCATGTCGAAGACGTCGGCGTTAACCTCGCCGTGCTCGCAGGAGACACCGGAGATGTCGGCGGGCAGCGGGTGCATAAAGATGGTGTCCTGGCCGTTGGCAGTCTTCTCCATGAGCTCGGTCGTGGAGCACCAGTCCTGATGGGTGGCGTTCTGGGCGAGCAGCTCCTTCTCGAGCGCTGCGATGCCGGCGTCGTCGCCCTCGGCGTACAGGTTGGTACGCTTCTCCATGGCGGCAAACGGAGCCCAGCTCTTGGGAATCACGATGTCGGCGCCCTCGAAGGCCTCGGCCATGGTGTTGACCTGCTTAAAGGTGGTGCCGGACTCGGCGGCATAGCCCTTGGCGCGCTCGACGACCTCGGGCATGAGGTCGTAGCCCTCGGGGTGAGCCAGGGTGACGTCCATGCCAAAGCGGGGCAGCAGGCTGATCAGCGACTGCGGGCAGGACAGCGGCTTGCCGTAAGAGGGCGAATAGGCCCAGGTGACGGCAACCTTCTTGCCCTTGAGGTTCTCGAGGCCACCAAACTCGTTGATGAGGTAGAGCATGTCGGCAGAGGACTGCGTGGGGTGGTCGGAATCGGACTGCAGGGAGATGAGCGTGGGACGATGATCCAGAACGCCGTCCTCGTAGGCCTGCTGAACGGACTCGGAGACCTCGGCCATGTAGGCGTCTCCCTTGCCGATGTACATGTCGTCGCGGATGCCGATGACGTCGGCCATGAAGGAAATCATGGTAGCGGTCTCGCGGACGGTCTCGCCGTGAGCGATCTGGGACTTCTTCTCGTCCAGGTCCTGCAGCTCAAGGCCGAGCAGGTTGGCGGCCTTAGAGAAGGAGAACCGCGTACGGGTGGAGTTGTCGCGGAACAGAGAGACGGCCAGACCCGAGTCGAAGATCTTGGACGAGACGTTGTTCTCGCGCAGCTCGCGCAGGGCGTCGGCGACGATGTAGAGCGCCTTGAGCTCATCGGTGGTCTTGTCCCAGGTGTGCAGGAAGTCGCTGCCGTACATACCCTTAAAATCGAGGCCGTTCAGCTGCTCGACGAGCTCGGTAAACTTGGCGTCCATGTAAATGTCCTTTCTAAAGGTGAAACGATCGCAATGAGTAGATGTGCTCCGGCATGCGCGTGTGGCTAGAACATGCAGAGCGTTATGACGAGGACCCGCTACCGTTGAGGAAGCATGGGAGATAACGACCGCGGGCCCCAAGTCAATAGAAGGCGCCGGGGGCATAAACTGTCCCCGGCTCAACAAGATCGAGGAATGGGACTAGTCGATCTTGTTGTTGGTCAGACCGGCGCGGAACACGGTGGCATCGCCATCGGCCTGACTCGGATCGTAGAGGTTCAGGGCAGCCACATACATGGCGGCAGCGGTGACCAGGTCGTCCTTGTAGGTGACCTCGTTGGGAGCGTGAGCCTGAGACTCGGCACCCGGGCCAAAGCCCACGCAGGGGATGCCGTAGCGGCCCTGGATGGAAACGCAGTTCGTGGAGAAGGTCCACTTGTCGCACAGCGGGCGACCGGTGCGCTTGTCCATGCTGGGCTCGCAGCCGATGCGCTCGTCACCGAACATGGCCTTGTGGGCGTCGACGAGGGCCTTGACGTGCGGAGCGGTCTCCTTGTTGATCCACGTGGGGAAGTAAGCCTCGGTCTCGTAGACCTCGCCGGTCCAGGACGGACGGTCGTACATGTACATGGAGACCTTCACGTCGTCGCCGTACTTCTTGGCGGCCGGCAGGTTGCGGATCTCGTCTAGGCAGGACTCCCAGGTCTCGCCGGCGGTCATGCGACGGTCGATGGAGATGGCGCAGGAATCGGCCACGGCGCAGCGACTGGGGCTGGTGTAGAAGATCTGGCTGACGGTGCAGGTGCCGCGGCCCAGGAAGCGGGCATCCTCGTAGTGCTCGGGGTTGTATTTGGGGTCGAGCATCTTGACGAGGCCCTTGATGTCGGTCGACTCGTCGCAGCCGTTGTTGTTGAGGGCGCGGACGTCGGCGATGATGTCGGCCATCTTGTAGATGGCGTTGTCGCCGCGGTCGGGAGCAGAGCCGTGGCAGGAGGTGCCGTGAACGTCGACGCGGATCTCCATGCGGCCGCGGTGACCGCGATAGATGCCGCCGTCGGTGGGCTCGGTGGAAATGACGAACTCGGGCTTAATGCCGTCCTTGTTGTAGATGTACTGCCAGCACATGCCGTCGCAGTCCTCTTCCTGGACGGTGCCGACGACCATGATCTTGTAACCCTCGGGGATGAGGCCCATGTCCTTCATCATCTTGGCAGCGTAGGTAGCGGAAGCCATGCCGCCCTCCTGGTCAGAGCCGCCGCGGCCGTAGATGATCTCGTCGGTCTCGTAGCCCTCATAGGGATCGGCGTCCCAGTTCTCAATGTTGCCGATGCCGACGGTGTCGATGTGGGAGTCGATGGCGATAATCTTGTCGCCCTCGCCCATAAAGCCCATGACGTTGCCCAGGCCGTCGACCTTGACCTCGTCATAGCCAAGGCTCTCCATCTCGGCCTTGATGCAGGCAACAACCTCACCCTCCTCGCAGGACTCAGAGGGATGGCTAATCATTGCGCGAAGAAAACGCGTCATATCAGCACGGTGGGACTCAGCAGCAGCCTTGATAGCGTCGAAATCGAGTTCTTTAGCCATTGTTCATAACCTTTCAAACGAAGGAATCTACCTGTGAGGTGGCGGAGCGATACCTATTTACTCCGCCCCAACGATTAGCAAGTGGGATATTCGCCTTCCCAAACAATGCGGCGATACTGGTCGGGATCGGTGTCGCCCTCGGTGGAGAAGCAGAGCACGGAGCTCGTCTTGTCCAGGCCGATGAGCTCCTTGAGCTCGGCGTACTCGGGATCGAGCATGAGGGTCTCGACCAGGCCGGTGGTCACAGCGCCGGACTCGCCGGAGATGACGCGCGGGTCGCCCTTCTCGGGGGCGCCTAGGGTGCGCATGCCGCGAGCGGTGACCCAGTCGGGGCAGGACACGAAGGCGGTAGCGTGGTTGCGCAGGATATCCCAGCCCAGGATATTGGGCTCGCCACAGCACAGGCCGGCCATGATGGAGGGCATGTCGCCGTCCACGATGCGCGGGTCGCCGTCGCCGGCGGCAGCGCCCTTGTACAGGCAGGCGGCCGGAGCGCACTCGACCACGACGAAGGTGGGCGGGTTATCGGGATACAGGTTGGTGAAGTAGCCCACCACGGCGCCGGCGAGCGAACCCACGCCAGCCTGGACAAACACGTGCGTCGGGCGGTTGATGGCCATCTCGCGCAGCTGCTCGGCAGCCTCGGAAGCCATGGTGCCGTAACCCTCCATGATCCAGGACGGGATCTTCTCGTAGCCCTCCCAGGCGGTGTCCTGAACGATGACGCCGCGCTCGCAGGCGTCGGCCTCGGCGGCGGCCATGCGCACGCACTCGTCGTAGTTGACCTCTTCGATGGTCACCGTGGCGCCCTCGGCGGCGATGTTATCGAAGCGGGGCTTGGTGGAACCCTTGGGCATGTGCACGACGGCCTTCTGGCCGAGCCTGTTGGCAGCCCATGCCACGCCGCGGCCATGGTTGCCGTCGGTGGCGGTAAAGAAGGTGGCCTGGCCAAAGTCCTTGGCAAGCTGATCGGAGGTCAGGTAATCGAAGGTGCACTCGGCAACGTCCTTGCCGGTCTCGTCGGCAATGTAGTTGGCCATGGCAAACGAGCCGCCCAGGACCTTAAAGGCGTTGAGGCCAAAGCGATAGCTCTCGTCCTTAACGCACAGGTTGGACAGGCCCAGGCGCGCGGCCTGGCCGTCCAGGCGGGCAAGCGGAGTGACGGTGTACTGGGGGAACGACTGGTGGAAGGCACGGGCCTTCTTCACGTGGTCGAGGCTCATGATTCCCAAGTGCTTGTCATCGCTCTTGGGCATCGTGTTGCCCGCCCACTGGATCTTATCGGCCATACGGTGAACTCCTTAAGTCCTCTCTTGCCGGCCCCCGCATACGCGTTTCAGCCCATTCCCATTCATGCGACTGAACTTTTATGTGGATGCCAAACAAAAAGTTTGTTAGCACTGTTCTATCACACTTTTTGATTGGCAAACCTAACAAATTGTTTGTTGCCGTAATCGGTACCTTTTCGCCGACGAACGGTTACATAACGCAGCAACGCTTTCGTTATTTGCGAACAGGTGTGGTTTATGGCAAAGTATGCCCAAACTAATTTTTAGGAAGGCACCCATGACCCCGTCACAGATTGAGTTTTACAAGCGCCTCGCACACGGTCTGGCGCTCCAGTTTGGCCCCAACTGCGAAGTCGTCGTCCACGATCTGGAGACCGAGGACGTGGACCACTCCATCGTAGTGATCGAAAACGGCCACGTCAGCGGGCGCAAACTGGGTGACGGTCCCAGCCATATTGTGCTTGAGTCCATGCACGATGGCACCACCGACGTGCACGACCGCGAGCCATACCTCACCAAAACCGCCGATGGCAAGCTGCTCAAGTCCTCGACCATCTTTATCCGCAACGACGAAGGCAAGCCCGTCGGCATTTTGGGCATCAACTTTGACATTACGCTTATGAAGGCTTTTGAGCGCTCGCTCGACGCTTTCACCGGCACCGGCGGCACGGGCTATACCGAGCCCGAGCCCATCACCAAAAACATCGGCGACCTGCTCGAAGACCTACTGCGCGAGTGCGAACAGTTTGTGGGCAAGCCCGCGGCGCTCATGACCAAAGACGAGCGCATTCGTGCCATTGGCTACCTCGACCGTCGCGGTGCCTTCCTCATTTCCAAGTCGAGCGAGCGCGCCTGCGAGTTCTTTGGCATCTCCAAGTACAGCTTCTATAGCTACCTCAATGAGGCCAAGGCGGCGACCGGCGACAAGTAGGCACTCGCTTGGATTGCCCCTCCCCTTTTGGGCGCGAGTTCTGGAAAGCACGAATCCAAGACCGAGCCGCTTGGGAAGTTCCATATAATCGATGTCATTAGTATTTCGAAAGGATGGAACAGAATGGCGTTGAGCAAGGCATCATGCACCGGTCGCGGATTGATTCCGGCAATTGGTGGACATGTGCACCGCATGTTCGATGAGGGTGAAGACGACCTGTTTTCGCTGAGCCTTGACGATGTGATGGATGATCGCCCGTGGACCGCCGACGAACTCATGGGCGGCGGCGGGGCTCGCCCGTCAAGCCCCAATCCCGCACTTGCGCCTAAGACCGCATCTGCGCCGACTCCTGCGCAGCCGGCTGTTTCGACGCCCGCGCCTACACCCGCACCCACTTCGGCGCCCACGCCCGCTCCCCGCCCCGCAAGCGACCCGTCCGAGACGGCGGCATTTCTCGCAGCAGCGACGCAGGGCAAATCGGCCGACAGCACCGTTATGTACAGCGCCCAGCAGTTGCCTGTTCCTGCGGCACGCAAGCCTCCGGTCGCAAGGCTCGATGAGCCCGTTGCCCGTCAGGTTGCCTACGATTCCTGGGCCGCAGCCGATCTGGATGAGACCTCTACCGGCATGCCGGCGCTCGACGTTCCAGTTAACCCGCTTTTTGCCGCCAACACGAGCGCCGCAGACTATGAGGGCGGTACGGCATATTCCGATTATTCCGATGGCTATGCTGGCAACGGTCGCATCGAGACAGAGGATTATGGCACCGCATCGAGCGATTATCCCAACGATCCGTACGCTGCCACGCCTGCACCGGAATATGACCCGGAGGCCGCGTCCGCGCCGGCGTATACCAAAAGCACGGGCGAAGAGCGCTTCGCCGATTATTACGCCGAGGAAAAGGCGCTGCGTTTCTCGGAATTTCCGCAGGCTGTCAAGGTTGCCTTTATCGCCATTATCATTGCCCTGCTCGGCGTCATTGCGTTTGAGGGATTCCAGCTGTTCCGCGGCCCCACCCAAGCGGAGTCGGAGACCCAGCAAAAAGAGGACGATAACCAGTACCTGGACATCAACACCCTCAAGGGCGACCCCAACGACGGAGACGACGAGTAGCGAGAGCTGAAGGCGGCCGCTGGATCCCGCATCCAGCACCGGCTTCTAAGTGCTGTTTTGTCATCCAGCTACACTTTTCCGAAGTTTTAAGGTGCCTATTTCGACACTTTTCCGGATTTTATACTCTGTCCCTCCAGATGCGCTTTACGGTGCAGGCATTGGAAGAAGGGCCATGTGCCGCTGGCGGCCCACATGTTCTGCAGATCAAGCTGCTCGGAGACGATTCGCGCGAGCCATCTAGCTGGAAGCTCTTCGCCGACGGCGCGTGCGTTGCGGACGGATCCGGCGCCTTTGCCCGCGAGTGCTTCTGCGAGGGCGCCGAGGTGTTTTTGGACCTGTGCCGAGATGCCGTCGAGGCTGCCGAGCTGCGTCAATGGAGCCAGAGGGAGTACGAGCTGCTGAGCGCGGCGCGCGGGATTGCGGGGGTGTAGGTGGGCAGATAAGCCATCGGCAATTCCGAGATGGCAAGGGCCGGGAATTAGATTCCCGGCCTTTAACCTAGCACTGCTTTATAAGATCGAGCACCGCGGGAATGTCATCGGCATTACGAAGAGCAACATAGGTCGGTAGGCCTGGGCCAAATCCACCCTGCGTACGTTTGTCCTGGCACATGTCCTCTGGATCAATTAGGTCATCCACGCTCTTTGCCAGGCCGACGGCAATCCAGCCACCGTTGCTGGTCCTACCTTCTAACACGGCATGCAGTTTTCGCTTGCCCGACCTGAAGCCTACATAGTACTTGGCTATGTAGGACTCCCACGAAGGGTTACCACTCAGAACGGACTCGCGCACCTCATCGAAAAGCTTCTGGTTGAGCCCACCTTCGGCAAAGGTGGGGTGGTTCTCATGCAGAGTCCAGACAGGAGCCTCGTCAGGCTCCCCACGAGAAGGACGGTACTTGTCGACGACGTCTGCCGGAAGGTCGGGATACTTCCATATCTCGCACGCTTCTTTCGCCAGCTCGTCCGCGCGCTGCCCAATCTCTTCCTCACCCCATTTTTCATGCGAGACAATCGATTTGTTTAGGTAGAGCGGGCTGCACTTAAATCCGACGTCAGGCAGATTGAGCTTGTCCGAGAACGACCGGTTTGAGTACTCCTGGTTGTAGCCCGTCAGCGTAAGATTTCCCAAGTTGTTGCACAGCCTGTCGTGGACGTCTTCCCAGTTCTCACCAAGCGATTCCTTCCAGCCGTGCTCATCATCAATCGTCTGGGGCATGATGTGCTCGATCTGGTAATCGTCGGCTGAGATGGACTCCTTCGGGTGGTGCCAGTTCTCCATGCGTTCCAGGTAATAGCGCTTTTTAGAGAAGCGGTTGTAGCAGTCACGCGCCTTAAACTCCTCGACAAAATGCTCGTCTGTCGGAAAGTATGCGGTCATACCGCTGCTGTGGATAAGGAGCATCGCCGTAACGTACTCCTCGATATCGTCCTGCTGCTCGAGATTGCGATACATGCCGGCAAAGAAATTATTTAGGCCCGTGGTAAGTCTGCCGCAAACCGCTCGCCTGAACAGAAACGACTCGATAGTCTCGCAGATACGTAAAAACGCATTGCGGTCTAGTCCATTCCCCTCGTAAACCGAATAAAGCAACATTAAGAGGGGCCTTATCTGCTTCACGTCGAGGCTTACGATTCTGCCGAACACTCGGCGCAGTCCGTCGTCCTTCTCCTTACCAAGGAACAGACTGGCGTATCTATGTGCATACCCGCGCAGCTCCTTAAGCAGGCCCTCGGTGTCACCATCGTAGTCGTCGGCGAAATAGCGCTTAAACTCGTAGTAGGCCTCGTTCTCCTTCGGCATCCTATTGGGAACTTTAAGCCACAGCCAGTACCAGATAAATGCATTGAACTCGTCCTCGCCGCCTTTTCCGAACAAGCACTCGAGTGGATGCCAATAACCCTCATAAAGCTTGGTCTGTTCGTCGTTGGGAAGCGACATTAGAACGTAGTTACGGATGAGGTCAATGGGCGTGAGCGGCTTGCCCTTGGAGTTCATGGACTCAAATATGAGCTGGGCATTATCAACGCCAGCGGTGAGCTTAGTGTCGATGACCTGCACGCGGTTTAGCCCCGCCCAAAGCCTTGCCGGGTCAAATGATTTACCACGCATCTTCTCGCGGAAGAACGCATGGTTCTCGACAATCCGATCCGATTTTTCATCTGGCACGGGAGCCCCAGACACGATGGAGAACAGCGTCTCTTTATCGTCCTGCGAGAGCACCAGCTTGTAGCGTGCCAGACCGTTGTAGTCGTCATCGTTAAAGAGGTAATTTTTCCTCAGCGCCGAGATTTTGAGGTCGCCAAGGAAGCCAGCCTTGTCGGGGTTGCTCTCCAAATAGTCAGCCAAAGCTGCAATCATCAACGAAAACGTCGTCATGCGCTGCTGTCCGTCAATCAGAAGCACGCGCGAAATGCTCGTGGCAGAGCTCTCGGACTCGGGGATATAAAGCATTGACCCCACGAAGTGCGATACGCCATCACGACCCGCTCGCATGACGTCATCCCAAAGCACCTCGCACTCTTTTACACTCCACGAGTAAACTCGCTGGTACACGGGAATGACGAACTGCATCTTCGCCACGCCCATAAGGTCGAGTAGATTTGCCTCGGTTGCTTTCATTTGCGGTTGTCTCCTCTTTCTTGTTTACGCCGTTTGCAGTCAGTCCCCCACTGAACGAAAGACGCTAAAGACCAGAGCATCGAAGCGCTGGAGCAACCGGGATGCTCGTCTCACTAGATTTTACAACGCTTGTCGCGAATACAGTTGAAAGCCAATCCGGTTCCGATGGCTCCCCCTATGAGAAG
>JAXKGH010000124.1:0-27022 GCA_036550475.1 Collinsella sp.
CCCCTATTCTTCTTTCCGGACATGCCGTCCTCCGATCTCCCGGGGCCGGCCGGCCCGGCCCTCAGGGTATCGGGTTCCCACATTCATCCGCACATGTGCGGATGAATGTGGGAGGTGTTCGGATGAAGTTGATAATCAAGGAGTGTCGCAAAGAGTGCGGGAATTCCCCGCACTCTTTGCCCCTTCGACAAAGTGGGGTATACTGTCCGCAGTGTGAAAAGCCTTCGTGCTTTTAGCGGCTGCGGGTACCTGTACCTACAGCCGCATTTTTCGTTTTGGAGGCTCGACTATGAAGGAGCGCCCGCTCATCCCGGCAGAACAACAGGTCGCCCACCTCGCAGAGCGGGGCGTCCGCTTCGGCATAATGAGCCCCGAGGATGCGGTTGCGTTCCTCCGCGACAAAAACTTCTTTTTCAAGGTCAAGGCGTTTGCGAAGTGCTTCTCAACGTATCGTAGCTCCGCGTCAGAGGGCTACGGACGCTACGTCAACCTAGACTTCGCCTACCTCGCCGAGCTCACCAGACTCGACCACCACCTCCGCGAGCACATCCTCTCGATGACGCTTGACATCGAGCACTACATGAAGGTCCATCTAAACCGGACGATGATGGACGACGGCGCCGACGGGAAGGAGATCCTCGACCTCCTCTTCGCCCACGAGAGGGTGCGTAAGGAGAGGATGCTGGAGGAGCGGTTCGATCCAAGCGGGTCAGAAACAGCCGTCGAGAAGATGAAAGCCATCGCCGACCGGCTAGATGGAGTGGGCGGCAGCGAGCGAGCGACGCTCTTCCTCGAGATGCTCCACATCGCCGAGGACCAGACTTTGGGGATAGACCCGGAGCACCTTGAGCGCAGCGTCTCGTACCTCGGAGACTCGAACTACACCCGAAACCTCGCGAATAAGTATGGCAGACGCGAGGACATGTACGTCTGGAACTACCTGGAACTCGTCTCCTTCGGGGGAATCATCGCGCTTTACAAGTTCTACTTCTACGACCTCAGGAGGGAACGCAGCCAGGAGGCCGAATCCGTCAAGCAGCTCCTGTTCCCCGTGAAGGCCCTGCGCAACGCGGCCGCTCATAACGGCAACGTTCTGAACACGATCGGGCAGCGCCTACAGAAGCCCGTCGGCTCCATCGCGACGGCCGCGCGGGAGGAGCTCAGAATCGACCAGGAGCTCGTCGCCCTTACAAAGCGCTTCCCCGTCATCCACGACTTCACCGCACTCGTACTCTGCTTCGATAGAATCGTCAGCGATGCGGACGCGAGGTCGGAAAAGGCAGCAGGCCTGCGCACCCTGCGCGAGCGCTTCCTTGAGCACGCCGACTACTTCGAAAAGCAGATCGAGCTTGACCGAGGAATCAGGATGCTGGGGGAAGTCATGCGCTCGGGAGCCGATGCCATCTCCTCGAGCTCCCTATAGCTCTTCAGTCCCCTAATAGCCCCTTGCCACTTGGGCCCCGCTCGGACAGAGTGGGTTCGAGTAGGTTCGAGCAACTCAGCAGCAATCCGACTACCCGCTGCATGAAAACCGCAGCTCAGACGCATGACATGCCGTCCCATGAAGCAGCGGGTTCGGGTAAGAGTACGTCCGAGTGGTCAGAGTAGGGCCCGACTTCCCCCTCTTGGCGACGTGCAAAATCGCGAATATTCAGCATCTCTCGATAGCCCCGCTGTGCCTCAGAGAGCCATAAAAGCAAAAACGGCCCCCGTTTTAGCGTCAATTAGAGCCAAAACGGGGGCCGTTCCGTGCTTCAACCAGCTGGTAAAAGCCTTTACCGTGCTGAATATTCGCGATTTTGCACGTCGCCGCAGGGGGTACCCTTGCTTACGGCAGGATATGGAAGCCCAAAGCGGCGATATCCTTGGCAAAACCGCGCACGGTATCGAGCGAGACCTCGTACGGGTCACGGCCGATGTTCTTACGCTTGGCCAGGATGCTGTTGGGCACCGTGATGATCTGGCAACCGCATCCTTCCGCCTGGTAAATATTGATAAGCTCACGCGTGGACGCCCACAGGACCTCGCAGTTGGGCTTGGCGGCGGCCTTCTTGACCGACTCCGTCATAAACGGAATGGGGTCGACGCCGGTGTCGGCGATGCGGCCGGCAAAGAGCGAGATGATTGACGGCGTCTCGGCGTCAACGGCCTCGACCATCTCGTCGACCTGCGCAGGCGTAAAGATGGTGGTGACGTTGACCTTGATGCCGTCGGCCGAAAGCTTGCGGACCAGCTCGGCGGTGGACTCGCCCTTGGTAGTCACGCACGGAATCTTGACATAGACGTTCTCGGCCCAGGTAGCGATCTCGCGCGCCTCGACCTCCATGGTCTCGACGTCGTCGGCAAAGACCTCAAACGACACGGATACATCGGTGATGTGGGTCAAGACCTCTTTGGCAAACGCGCGGTAATCCGTCACGCCGCCCTTCTTCATAAGGGACGGGTTGGTCGTGAAACCCTGAACGTTGCCGTTCTCGTACATGTCGAGCATGCCCTCGAGATTTGCACCGTCAGCGAACACCTTGATTGCCATCTGCCTGATTCCTTTCGCTTGCACATGGGCGATAAACTGCTAAACACTTTACCTACGTTTATCAAGGCGTGAGCTGCGGGTTTTCATCTTCTCGGCGAACGGTTTTGCAGTTTTACCATTTTTATATCGACACCCCAGCGGCAAAACGTTTTTGCTGATCATCGCGGTTGATTCCGTTCGCGGCGCAGAGACAGCGCTTCACCGGTACGTTTTCACAACCACTCCAAAACAAAAGCGGTGACGCCTCATTTGAGACGCCACCGCTTCCGTGTAGGAGCCGGTTATCGGAGCTCCGCCCGATTAGGGCTTAACGTATGCCTGGATTACTCTTCCTCAACGTGGTTAATCACAGCACCCTTGGTGTGGATGAAGTTGGGGACGAAGGCGACGATCAGAAGGACAGCAAGAATCGCGTAGACACCGGTGGTACCGAAGGCCTCGGCAGCGCGGCCAAGCGTAATACCAATGACGGAGAAATCGAAGTCGCCGAACGTAGTGTTCTTGAAGCCAAAGACGTCAAGAACGGGCAGGAGCAGGGCCGGGGCGAAGGTGATGAGCAGGCCGTTGACGAAAGCGCCAAGAGCTGCGCCCTTGCGACCGCCGGTAGCATTGCCGTAGATGCCTGCGGTAGCACCGCAGAAGAAGTGGGGAACCATGCCCGGGATGATGAAGATGCCCAGGGTAGCGCCCACGATGAACATACCGACCACGCCACCGATGAAGGATGCGACAAAGCCGAGGATGACGGCGGTGGGAGCATAGGGGAAGAAGACGGCGCAGTCGACGGCGGGGATGGCACCGGGGATCAGCTTGTTGGAGATGCCCTGGAAAGCCGGGACCAGGTCGGCAAGGATCATACGAACGCCGTTATAGACGATGGTGACACCAACGGCAAAGGACAGGGCACAGGTCAGGGCATAGACAATCACGTTGTCGCCGCCAGCGGTCTTGGTAACGACCGCAGGATCTGCGATGTAAGCGGCGAAAGCGGTAACCAGGTAGAAGAAGGCCATGGTAAGAGCCGTGGAGATGGTAGTGTCGCGCAGGAAGGCGAACTTCTCGGGAACCTCGATCTTCTCGGTGCTGTTCTCCTCGGCGTCCTTAGCAAAAAGCGTACCGACTGCAGCGGAGATGTAATAGGCGAGTGAACCGAAGTGGCCCATGGCGATTTCATCGCCATCGGTAACCTTCTCGGTGAAACGCTGACCAACGGCGGGAAGCATAGCGCTCACGAGGCCCAGGAACATGCCGCCCACGATGACAAGCTGGACATCCTGGAAGCCAGATGCCTGCAGAACGGCAGACAGCAGGCAGGCCATAAACATGCTGTGATGGCCCGTCAGGAAGATGTACTTAAACTTGGTAAAGCGGGCAATGATAATGTTCACGACATAGCCGAGAATCAGGATCATCATGGTCTGAACGCCGAGGACGCTCTGAGCCATCGAAACAACGACCTCGTTGTTGGGCACGACGCCGGTGATGTGGAAACCGGTCTCGATGAAGGTACCCAGCGGAGCAAGGTTCTCCTGAACAACAGCGGCGCCGGCGGACAGCATGATGTAACCAAGAATGGGCTTCAGGGTGCCCGTCATCACCTTGTGGGCAGGACGCTTAAGCGCGACAAGGCCCACAAAGGCAAATAGACCCATAATCCACGCTGGCTTGGTCAGAATCGATTGGATAAACTCAAGTATGGGAAGGATGGCTTGCATCTGCGCTTCCTTTCTCTCTAACGTGGGCGCGTTTCCCTCTTCCACAGGGAACCGCCCTTTTTTGTGCCGCTTTAGGCGTTAGCGGCGGCCGCCTTGATTGCCTCGAGGGCGTCTTCGCGGATCTTCTTCTTGTTCACATAGCTGCGAACGATCACAACGTTGCCGTGGAGCTCGGGGGCGAGTTCTTTAACGGTGATGAACAGATCCGGATTTGCGGAAGAAGCACCGTTCAGGTCCATAGACTCAACGTCGGCCTTGATGCCCTCCTCCTCGCAAAGCTCCTCGACTTTGCCAGCGAGCATCAGGCTGGACCCGATGCCGTTTCCGCATACGGTGATGATATGCATGGCAACCTTCCTCTCCTACACGTGACGGTTTTCCGTCTATCCAAAAGCGGCGACGCATCGCCGTGCCATTAAGGCCTAAAAGAATGAACGCATGGTCTCCAAAACCTGCTCGGGCGTATCGCATGCGCTGAGCTTGGCAACGCAGTCCTCGTCCTCGAACATCTGCGAAAGCTCCGCCAAGCAGCCAAGATGAGCCTTGGGGTCGGGTGCGCAAATACCCACGAGCACGTGAACCGGATCGAAATCCTCGTGTCCAAACGCAATGGCAGGGTCAAGCGTGACGATACAGATCCCCGCTTCACTCACATTGCCATCTGCCTGAGCGTGGGGCATGGCGATGCCCTCTTCCAAGACCATATAGGGGCCGAATTTGTGAACCGATGAAATCATGGCGTCAACATAGCTCTGGTCGCATTTGCCAGCGTCTACGAGCAACTTACCGCATGCCTTGATCGCTTCCTCCCAGTCGGAGGCCTCGACGTGGCAGGCAACAAGCTCGGGCTTAAGAAGATCGGTCAGCATGCTCGTCCCCTACTCCTCGGGCAGGATATGAAAACCAAGCGCCTGAATGTCGCGGGCAAAGCCCTTGACCGTATCAAGCGAGTACTCAAGCAAATCTTTCCCGAAATTCTTGCGCTTGGCAAGAAGGGCATTGGGGACCGTAATGATCTGACAGCCAACGGACTCCGCCTGGAAGATATTGAGGACCTCGCGCGTAGACGCCCAGAGAACCTCGGCAGCAGGCTTAACGGCAGCCTTCTTTACGGACTCCGCCATGAGGGGCAGCGGATCGACGCCGGTATCGGCAATGCGACCGGCAAAGATGGACAGAATAGAGGGGGTCTCAGCAGAGACGGCATCGACAAACTCGTCGACCTGCTCGGGCGTGAAGATAGTGGTGACATTCACCTTGATGCCGTCGGCAGAAAGGCGCTTGACCAGCGCGGCAGTGGACTCACCCTTGGTGTTGAGCGCCGGGATCTTAACGTAGACGTTGTCTGCCCAGGTTGCGATCTCGCGAGCCTCGGCTTCCATACCCGCCTCGTCGTCGGCGAATACCTCAAAAGAGACCGACACATCAGTAATGTGCTCAAGAACCGTCTTGGCAAAAGCGCGGTAGTCGGTCACGCCGCCGGCCTTCATAAGGGAAGGATTGGTCGTGAAGCCCTGAACGTTGCCATTGTCATGCATGTCAAGCATACCCTCGAGGTTAGCGCCGTCGGCAAACACCTTGATCGCCATGTTCGGTCCTTTCTCATCTAACACTATTGCTATCGAAAGCCTTCTTCTTTGTTTCAAAAGCTTTTCGGTTTTCTTTTATAAACCATTTCAAAAGCTATCGAAAGCTCAATTGTCAACTTTCTGTGAACGGTCGAATATCGGGCGTGAACGTACTTCTTTTGGGCGGCACCTTCAGAATGAGACTCTTTATAGCCCGTTTACGTGCGAACTATCTGCTACGCATGCATTTGTGACATGCCATTCCGTTCTTTTGATTCATTCGAATTTGCCTTGTTCTTTTCATATCGATACGTTATATTTCGATTACGAAAGGCGCATCTTTTACCTTTTGTTCAAAAGGAGCGGCATATGGCATCTACTTCAGACCTTTCACCGGCCGAGCGTCAGCGATTTATCATGAATTGGCTGGCCGAAAAGCCAAATATCTCGGTATCCGACATCGTTCGCCGTTTTTCGGTTTCGGAAGTCACCGCACGACACGACCTCATCTCGCTGGAATCCGAAGGCAAGCTGCGTCGCGTACGCGGCGGAGCGGTATCGCTTTCTCGCTCCAACGCAATCTCGTATCCCGAGGAGCGCATCAATGTCCAAGTCGAGGCCAAGGAAGCCATCGCCGCAACCGCAGCAACTCTTGTTGATGATGGCGATGTTCTGGTAATTGATATCGGCACCACAGGCTTTTACTTCGCTAAGGCCCTCATGGACAAGCGTGAGATCACCATTATCACCGGCGATCTTGCAATCGCGAACTACGCCAGCTTCAATCTCCCCAATGCTTCGGTAGTGCTGCTGGGCGGCTCCGTGCGCAAGGGCCACCTCTATCTCGCGGGCGCACTAACGCTCGACTGCATGAGCAAACTACATGCCGACAAGGCGTTTGTCAGTGCCGACGGATTCCACCCCGACCACGGTTTTACCGTCGAGCACGACTTCTCGGCCATGATCAAGCATATGTACCTTACCAACTCAAACCAGGGCTACATGATGGTTGACCAGGGAAAGTTCAATAAGACCAGTTTTTATCAGTCCGCGCAGATCGATGACCTCGACGGCATCATCGTTGATGGAGACGACGAGGGCATCATGACGGCGGCGATCGAGAGCAGTCGCAGTCATCCCAAGCTCTATATTGCAAAATAGCTCAAATGGCCGGGTCGCCCCCACTGCGGGCGACCCGGCCATTTATTAAATCAACCCAAAATGGCGCATCGCTGTGACGGTGCCGTCGTGTGCGACATCATCAGTCACGTAGTCGGCGAGCGCCTTGACCTCGGGCATAGCGTTGCCCATGGCCACGGCCGTCTCGACAGCGGCGAGCATACCCAGATCGTTGCCGGAATCGCCAAAGCCAAAGGTGCGCGCGTTGCCGGTGCGACCCAGGTATTCCAGCGCTCGCGCCACGCCCACGCCCTTGTCAATGCCCTTGGGGCTCAGCTCGCGATTCTGGCCACCGGTGTTGCACAGCTCAAACTCGCGATCGATAAAGCCGTCATCGTTGGCCACGCGAGCCAAACTGGGCACACTGAGGCATACCTTGCCCACGCGCAGACTGCCGTCGACGCGCATTTCCTCGGTGCTGTGCACCACAGAAGTGCCGATCAGAGACGACTGCTCAACACCCGCGGGTTCCAGGGCAAAAGTAGCCACGTTGGTCTCGAAAAAGGCCTCAATCCCTGCCGCGGCCATACGGCGCGCAAGCTCCTCAATAACGTCCTCGTCAAAGCAGTCTTCATGCACCACGCGGCCCTCGACCTCGAGCGTCGCTCCCGCCATGGCAACGACACCCGCCGGGTTCAGCGCGCGCAGGCCATCGGCAATCAGCCACAAGGGACGACCCGTGCAGATAAATGCATGGTGTCCCGCGTCGCGCAGACGATGAAACGCCTCGACGACCGCCTGCGAGGGGTGAACCGCCGAAAAGTCCTTGTCGGTCATGTTGTCGGGATCGAACGACGTCAGCGTGCCGTCCACGTCAAAAAAGAGCACGGCGGAATCGGGGCACGCATCAATCATATGGGTTCCTTTCGGGGGCGAGAGTAAACGAAGTATCCATCATATAATGGAGCGACGCAACCAGAGAGGTCACCCATGGAATTTTACGCAAGCTGCCCCGAGGGCTTTGAGTCCGCACTCGCCGATGAGCTTAAACGCCTCGGGCTTTCGCATGTTCGCCGGCTGAAGGGCCGCGCTACATTTGAGGGCGAGCTCGAAGAAGGCTACCGCGCCTGTCTGTGGTCGCGCCTGGCGAGCCGTGTGTTCGTGGTACTCGGGCGCTTTGAGGCGCAGGATGCCGATGAACTGTACGATAGCGTTTACGACATCGCTTGGGAGACCATCATCCGCCCCGGCGCCACCATCGCCATCACCGCCCGCGGCGTGACCGAGCAGCTGCGCAACACGCGCTTCTCGGCCCTGCGCGCCAAAGACGCGCTGTGCGACCGTCTGGCCGAGACCACGGGCCGTCGCGCCGACGTCGATGCCGCCGACCCCGATGTTCACCTGTTGCTTTCGCTGCGTCAGCGCCGCGCGAGCATCAGCCTGGACCTTTCGGGCGACCCGCTGTTCAAGCGTCTGCCGCCCGCTGCGACTCGTGCCGGCGAGGGCGCACACGTGTTGCGCCCCGACTACGCCGCCCTGGTGCTGGCGCAGGTCGGCTGGACCGCACTATGCGAGCGCGAGCTGACGGCCGACGATTACGAAAACGAAGCCCTTCCCACGCTGATCGATGCCTCGTGCGCCGGCGGCGGTCTGCTGCTGGAGGCCGTGAACATTCTGACCGACCGCGCCCCGGGCGCCGCACGCGAGCGCTGGGGCTTTGAGGGCTGGCAGCTGCACGACGCTGTCCTGTGGGAGCAGCTGCTTGCCGAGGCGCGCGAGCGCGAGGCGGCAGCGCGCGAGCGCCAGGCGCGCATCGTGGCCGTAGACATCGACCCCGCCGCCCGCAAGACTGCCGAGCGCATGGTCAAGTGCGCCGGCTACAAGCGTTTTGTCGACTTTTGTGCCGCCAAGCCCGCCACCGTGCTGGACCATGCGGGCGCCGTCGCCGGTGCCGCCCTGGTCGCGGACACGACCGAGACCCCGCTTTCGCTCATGCACGATGCCATGACGCTCATCGGCGAGCTGCGCCGCGCCCCCGAGCTCGCTTCGGCGCCGGTCGCCGCTCTCACCCGCGACGGCTTGCTGGCCCGCGCGCTCCACGCCGAGCCCGAGCGCTCGATCGCCGTCATGCCCAATAACGAGGAGGCGGCTCTTGAGGTTTGGCCCTCACTCGACCACGCCGCTGCAGCGTTTGAGGCTGCGACCAGCGCGGATACCGAGGCCGAGGTTGCGGATGCCAACGAAGCCAACGACGAAGCCGCCGCTTCCTCCATGCCCGAACCTGCCGCCACGCTCGACTTGGGCGACGGCAAGCCGCTGCCCGTGCTCATCCCGGAGTCCGAGCAGTTCGCCAACCGCCTGCGCAAGAATGCCCGTCTGCGCCGCAAGTGGGCCAAGCGCGAGGGCGTGAGCTGCTATCGCGTCTACGATGCCGACCTGCCCGACTACTCCGCTGCCATCGACCTGTACGAGGGTTGCCCGCAGACGCCGGGCCGCTGGCTCGTCATCGCCGAATACGCCGCGCCCAAGACCATCGACCCCGCGCTGGCCCAGGCCCGCATGCTCGACATCTTGGCCATCGCGCCGCGCATCCTTGATGTTCCGGCCGAGCATGTGCACGCCAAGGCCCGCATGCGTTCGCGTGGCGGCTCGCAGTACGGCAAGCAGGGCGCCGGCAAGGGCGGATCGGGCGAGCGCGCCAACATCGCGCGCCGGCGTCTGCCGCTCATCGAAGAAGGCGGGCTCACCTTTGCCGTCAACTTTGACGACTACCTGGATGTGGGCATCTTCTTGGATCACCGCGTCACCCGCAACCTGGTGCGCGAGCACGCCAAACAGGCGCGCCGCTTCCTCAACCTGTTCGCCTACACCGGCACCGCCACCTGCTATGCGGCCGACGGCGGCGTCGAGGAAACCGTGACAGTCGACCTCTCGAACACCTACCTGGACTGGGCCGAGCGCAATATGCGCCAGAACGGCTTTGTGGGCCCGCAGCATCACTTTGTGCGCGACGACGTGCTCGCCTGGATTCGCGACCAGCGCCAAACGCGCAACCGCTGGGACCTGATTTTTGTCGACCCGCCCACGTTCTCGAACTCGTCCAAGATGGGCCGTCGCACCTGGGATGTCCAGCGCGACCACGTTGAGCTGTTGGCCGGCGTGTCGCGCCTGCTCACGCAGGGCGGCCATGCCATCTTTAGCTGCAACCTACGTGGCTTCCGCCCCGAGACGCGCAAGCTTGCCCGCGCGGGCGTTGTATTGGATGACATCACGGCGCAGACCATCCCCGAGGACTTCGCGCGCAACCAGAAGGTGCACCACTGCTATATCGTGCGCCGCCTGCCCATCGAGGACGCCATGGCCGAGGTCGGCTTTAGCGCCGAGGAAATTGCTGAGCGAACCGAGGAGCTGCGTAACCCCGAGGCCCGCAAGCCTCGCGCGGCAGCACCCGCGCACGCGCAGGCCAGCAACGGCAAGTCCAACTTTGCCGGCAAACCCTCCCCTGCCGGCAAGCTCAAAAAGAAGAAATTCTACGCCAGCAAGCCCAAGGGCAAATAACAAAGTTGCGGTGGAATACGGACTGTTTTGCCTGGAATTAGGCAAATTTAGACCGTATTTCACCGCAACTCATATTGGGATGGTGGTTGGCGATCTAGCCTTGGGTAACTAGGCGATAGCCAATGCCTACGTGGGTTTGGATGTAGCGCGGATGCGCGGGGTCGGACTCGATCTTCTTGCGCAGCGTGCCCATAAAGACACGCAGGCTCGCCAGGTCGCTCTTGGTTGCCGTGCCCCAAATCTCGTGCAGGATAAACTGATGCGTCAGCACCTTGTCGGCGTTATGCGCCAGCAGACACAGGAGCTTGTACTCGATCGGCGTCAAATGCAGCTCCTCGCCATCCATCGTGGCGATGCCAGCATCAAAATCGATATGCAGCTCGCCGGTATCGAACGAGCCCTCGGAGGTAACGCCGCCCGTTTGCGCATACGAAAGGCGTCTGAGCGTGGTGCGAATGCGTGCGAGCAACTCCTCGACCGAAAACGGCTTGGTCAGGTAGTCGTCGGCGCCGGCATCGAGCGCGCGGATCTTGTCCGCATCCTCGCTGCGCGCCGAGACCACGATAATCGGCATGCCCGACCATGCGCGCACCGACTCCACCACCTTGACGCCGTCCATATCGGGCAGACCCAAATCGAGCAGCACGATGCTCGGCGTCTGCGATGAGGCGGCAGCGATGGCGGCATGGGCGGTCTCCACGGCCATATGGCGCAAGCCGTGCGCCTCGAGCGCGGCAACGATTAAGTTGCGAACGGCGGGGTCGTCCTCAACGACCAAGATGAGCGGTTTTACGGCAGAGTTCGGCACGGCGCTACTCCTTATCAAACGAAACGTCAGCGACGGGAAGCTCAATCGTAAAGACCGAGCCGTGCGGATCCGCCGCGGCAACCTCTATGCTACCGCCATGCGCTAACGCAATGGAGCGGCAGAGCGAAAGACCCAGACCCACGCTGCGATGGCTGTCGGCAAGACCGTGGTTGGCGGTGTAGAACGACTCAAAGATCCGCTCGCGGTCCTCGGGCGCAATGCCCGGGCCGTCATCGGCCACCGAGCACGCTACGCGTCCATCGTCGACGCCAATCGAAATCACGATATGCGAGCCTGCGGGCGTATAGGAGATGGCGTTGTTCACCAGATTGACCACCAGCTGCACCATCAGGCGCGCGTCGACGTTGACGAGCGCCGGCTCATCGCACGCCACCACCTTAAGGTCGTGCTCGCGCACGGCAGGGTTCACGTGGCGCAGCGCCTCCTCCACGATATCGTCCATGAGCTCGAGCGTGGTCGACAGGCGCATACCGCCGCCCTCGAGCTTGGTGATGGCGAGCAGGTTCTCGACGGTGGCGTTGAGCCATTGCGCATCCGAGCGAATGGACAGGAGCAGGCCGCGGCGCGTCTGGGCGTCGAGCACGGCGGTGCCGGTCGAGCCCTGGTCGAGCAGCACGTCGGCATTACCCGAAATACTGGTGAGCGGCGTGCGCAGGTCGTGCGAGATGGAGCGCAGCAGGTTGGCGCGCAGCTGCTCGTTTTTGGCGAGCACCGCCGCCTCCTCACGGGCCTCCATGGCACGAGCGCGATCGAGTGCCAGCTCGCCTTCGCTCACGATGGCATCGGCAAGTGTCCGTTCCTCGTGTGTTAGCACATCGGGCTCGGCAACGATAGCCAGCACGCCCACCACCGAGGCGGGGTCGCCCGAGCGCACGAAGCCGTCGCCCGTGCGAACCGTCAGGTAGATGCCATAAAACGCCGAACCGCCAAACGTGGCGTCGAGCGGCGTTCCCACGTAGGCGGACGCCGAGAGCCTCGGCGGCATCTGCGGCGCCAGCTCGTGCACCGGGGCGGCATCGCCCACGGCCGTGTACGTCGCACGCGGCAGCAGGTCATCGCCCTCGGCGTCGGCGCTGTACCACACAACCGGACAGCCCGAAAGACGCGCCAGCTGCGTGGCCATGGCGTGAACGATCTGATGCTGATCGGCGCACCGCTGCAGCATGCGGTTGGTCTCGAGCACCATATGCGTGCGGCGGTCGCTGGCGGCAGCCTGTGCCAAGGCGCGGCGCAGGGCCAACGCAATCGAGCTCGACACAAGCGAAACCACGAACATGATGAAGAACATGCCGGGATAGCCGCGGTCGATAAGCGACAGCGAGTAGCGCGGGTCGACAAACAAAAAGTTGTAGAGCGCCACGGCGGCAGCCGAGCTCAGCAAGCAATACAGGCGACTCCAGGTAAAGAATGCGCACAGCTGAACGGCGAACACATAGACGATCATGATGCTCGGCGCGAGACCCGGATGGTCGAGCAGCGCGCCCACAATCGTCGCCGCGACCAGCAGCCCCACCGATACGCAGGCGTCATACAGAGGAGTGCGGCGCGTCAGCGTTGTGCGCCGCCACCAAAAGCTATCGGCAATATCGCCGTCCGTACGGACGTCCATCAGCGTCCCGCCCCTCTCTCAAAAACAAAAACCACCACAAAGGGGACAGGCACCCTTGTGGTGGTTTCCCCTTGTGGTGGTTCCAAGTGTAAAGCCTTTGCAACCTGCGGTCGTTAGACAAACAGCACGTGCGCGAGCAGTGCGCACACGCACGCCGCGACAAGCACCGTCACCACGATCGAAATCACGCGGTCGGCCATATCCATGTTGGCCCGATTCGTAAAGAACCGATCTTCGGCAGCATCGGCGCGTACCTCACGCACCAGCTCGGTCGCAAGATCGCAACCGTCAAGCACCTTTGCATCCATGGTTTCCTCCCAGGACTCAATCCCCGTCAATACAAACCCGCCCGTTCGCAGACAAACCTCGAGCGTCGACTACGGCCGCTCATTGGGGGCCAGGCGCTGCATCTTGTTCACGGCCTTGAACTTGGTGAACAGCGGCACGTACTCAAAGCTCACGTTGGAGTTCTCCAGGCCGTACCAGCGTGCGGGCGTGCCGGCGGCGCGGCGGATGATGTACTTGAGCGTGATGGCCGTACGCTCGCTGGGCTCCACATCGCTTTCGGGCGCCAGAAGCTTACGGATCAGGACGAACTTGAACGTACCGATGTTACCCGGATCCTTGTAGACCGAGTAGTCATGCGTCTGCGGCGGCAGCTCGCCGGTGGCAGCCAGGTCCTGAACAACCTGACGCAGGTAGGCATTGACGCGTTGGTTGATCTTGTAGCCCAGGTACAGATGCACGCGGAACACGTAGTCGGTGCCGAACGTCTCGACCGAATAGGCAAAGGTATGCGGCTCGTCCATGGTCTCGACATTCACGAACCACCAGGCGCGGGCGCGCTTGGGATGCTTGTCCAAGATCGAGTAGACGATATCGCGGTCGATGTAGTCGGTATGGGTGTCCTTGGTCAGGTACACGACGTTGTCGCTCATGCGCTCGTAACGGTCGTCGTCGCGCAGGCGCTTGAGCTGCGGCAGGTAGCTGCGCAGCGGCAGCAGCGTAAACTGGCGCTGCTCGACCGCCGTGCCGTTGTACCAGCACACCATAATGCCCATAATGAGCGCGGCCATGAGGATGGTGAAGTAGCCGCCGTGGAAGAACTTGGTGAGCGAGCTCACGAAGAAGAAGCCTTCGAGCAAAAGGAAGAAGGCCGCGAAGATCCACGGAGCAACCTTGAGCTTGCGCTCCTCATGCAGGTAGAAGAAGAGCAGCAGCGTGGTGCACATCATAGTCAGCGTAATGGCAAGGCCGTAGGCGGCTTCCATATGCGCCGAGTTCTGGAACAGCAGCACCACGATGACGCAGCCGACAAGCATGACGTTGTTGACCATGGGGATGTAGAGCTGGCCCTTGGTCTCGGCAGGGTAGAAGACCTGCATGTGCGGCATGAGGTCCAGACGGCTGGCCTCGGACACCAGCGAGAATGCGCCGGTGATGAGCGCCTGCGAGGCGATGATGGCCGCGACGGTGGAAAGGCCGACGGCAAACGGGCGCAGGCCCGGGGTGAGCATCTGGTAGAAGGGGTTGAGGTCGGCGATACCCATGAGCTCGGGGTTGGCGGCGTTGTTGATAAGCCACGCGCCCTGGCCCATATAGGAAAGCAGCAGACAGCACTTAACGAACGGCCAGGTGGCGTAGATGTTGCCGCGGCCCACGTGGCCCATGTCGGAGTAGAGCGCCTCGGCACCGGTGGTGGCAAGGAAGCAGCTGCCCAGAATCATGATGCCCGCGTGGTTGTTGGGGCTCAACAAAAAGCCGATGCCACGCAGCGGGTTGAGGCACAGCAGCACCGCGGGGTACTGGAAGACAAAGAACAGACCCGTGCCGCCCAAGAACAGGAACCACAGCGTCATGATGGGGCCAAAGGCGTGACCGATCTTGGCCGTACCGATACGTTGTACCAAGAAGAGCGCAATGATGATGCCGAGCGTAATGGCGACGACGCGGCCCTGGTCATCGCCCAGCACGGCATGGACCGCCGGGATGGTGCGCAGGCCCTCGATGGCCGTGGTAACGGTAACGGCGGGCGTCAGGATGCCGTCGGCGAGCAATGCGGCGCCGCCCAGCATGGCGGGGATGATGAGCCACTTGCCGCAGCGCTTGACCAGGCTGTACAGGGCAAAGATGCCGCCCTCACCATGGTTATCGGCGCGCAGCGAGATGAGCACATACTTGATGGTGGTCAGCAGCGTGACCGTCCACACGACAAGGGAGAGCGCGCCGAGCACGAACTCCTCCGTCACGCTTCCGATGCCGCCGTTGCCGGCAACGAGCGCCTTGGTTACATACATAGGGCTGGTGCCGATATCGCCGTACACCACGCCCAGCGTGACGAGCATCGCCGAGATGCTCACAGGAATCGCAGCGTGCGAGGCTGCCTCCTTGGCCTTTTGTTCCATAAGCCGGTTTCCTCCCAACTTTAATGTTCGAAGGAATTATAGGTAATCGGCCCATGTTTGAATGGCACTGTTTTCCCAGCTAAATAAACATTTATACGGCCTTTAGGCCACCGCGGCGATATGAAATGTGACAAAGGGACTGCCTCTTTGTCGCATCCGTCATTTTCCGAGCCAGTTTTTGAACCACCATTCCATGGATCGGCTCATCTCGGCCATAAAGGGACTCGTGTGCTTGCGGGTATAGATGTCCACGACGCGCTCCCCCACCTCGCGGGCATGCGGACGGAACATTGCGTCCATCTCGGCCACCTGCGCGTCCATGGTCGCGGCATCCGCGCGGCAGTAGCGCTCCTCGTGCACCAGGTTCACCACGGGATGTGCAATGGCCGGGCGCTCCTTACGGGGCGTACCGATGATGAGCATCGACAGCGGCATGGTATAGAGCGGCAGACCGAGCAGCTCGGCAACTTCCTCGGCATTCTCGACGATATCACCGATATAGCAGCTCCCCAGGCCCAGAGCCTCGGCGGCAACCACGGCGTTTTGCGCGGCGATCACGGCGTCCAGGGCCGCGATGGCAAAGTCGCCCAGACCCGGCGCGCGGCGGGGCGCCTTGCCCGTGCGCTCGACAAACTCGGGCTCAAAGCAGCCCACGTGCTCAAACAGATCGATCCACTTGGCATAATCGACCACAAATATTAGTGCCCAGGGCGCCTTGGCGATTATGGGCTGGTGGTCGCACAGATCGGCCAAGTGATCGAGCGTAGCCTGCTCGCGGATGCTCACGATGGAGTACATCATCATGGCGCCCGCCGACGGCGCGCGACTCGCCGCGTGCAGGATCGCCGCGCGCTGCTCGTCGGTCACCGCCATGGGACGGCCGTCGTCATCACGCGCGAAGGCACGCGTGGAAGAACGGTGCTCCAAGATGTCCAGCACCGCGTTGCCCGTAGCCTCGACCGGATAGCCGCCGGCGTCCACGCCTGCGGCACCGTCGCAGCACTCAACGTCCGTCTTGCAAACCTGCTCGTTCATCGCCTCATCCTCGCCATTTCTTTAAGAAGCCTTTATGTTTCCGTGTAATTCCCATCCATTATCGCGCAGGTCGACACTCCATTGCGCAACACCGCCACACTCGCGCGTTATTATGGCTGGTTGTTGTGCGCAGCCCTTAAATGCTGCGCATATCTTGGTAACAATCGGGTAAACCCCCGCTTTCGTAGGTTTTAAGTTTGTGAGGAGTCTCAGCATGTTCGCTGCCGCCATCTCGCTCGTCGGTCTTGCGGCGACCGTCTACCTTGTCTTGCGCGAGGCCAAGGCCATTCGCGCTCAGTCGGGCACCGTTGCCAAAAGCGCTCTTGGGTGGAGCGTCGCCTTCGGCCTGTTCCAGGTCTTTTTGACCGTTTGGGGCGCCATTGGCCTCGTCGCCCAAAACGAGCCGCTCGCCTTTGTGATGCTCATCCTGACCAACGCCATCCTCACCGGCTGCGCTTGGGCCAGCATCGCACGCGACCGCATCGCCCCGCGCGTCTTTGCGTTCGCCGCGCCCGACGCCCCCGCCCCCACCGGCAAGCTCGCCCGTCTGCGCGGCGCCTTTGTGGGCAAGCCACTCGTCGCCGCCGTCCTGTGTCTGCTGCTCGCCGGCGTCTTTGCGCTGCTGGGCATGGAAGTCTCGTCCAACCACGACTTTACCTGGGTCTACCCCCTGTGCATCCTGCTCGAGTGGGCCATCATCACCGTGCTCATGACCGGCTTGTTCTTCCTGTTCCAGCGCCACGGCGCAGCTCCGGCCGTCCTGGCCTTCGCCCTCTTTATCCTGGGCATTGCCGAGTTCTTCGTCATCACGTTTAAATCCATGCCCATCCAGCCGGGCGACCTTTCGGCCATCTCCACCGCCGCCGCGGTCGCCGGCACCGGCTACACCTTCTCGATCTCACTGTTCTGCGTGCTGTCCATGGGCTTTACCGCCATCGCCATGCTGCTGTGCGAGTACGCCGGCCTGGTGGCACCGCACCGTCAGAAGGGCGCCGCCAACGCCAAGCGCATGCTGCTCACCAACCTGCTCGTGGCGGTGCTGTGCCTGGGCGGCGTGACCGCGCATGTCACGCTCATCGACTACTACAACACCCTCGGCATCACCGTCTACACCTGGCGCCCGCTCGAGAGCTACTGGCGCGAGGGCTACCTGCCCGCCTTTATTAGTGCGGCGCAGTCCATCAAGCCGCCCAAACCCGCCGACTACTCCGTCGACGATGCCAAGGCCACGCTCAAAAAGTACGCCAAGGCCTACGACAAGTCCGACGCGGCCAAGAGCGACGAGCGCGCCGCCGCAAAGGAGCAGTTCGACAGCGAGAAGCCCACGGTCATCGCCATCATGAACGAGACCTTCTCAGACCTTTCGATCTACCAGAACATGCGCGCCGGCTACGAGGGCCCGCAGTACTTTAAGAACCTGTCCAACTGCCTCAGCCGCGGCAAGCTCTATGTGAGCGCCTACGGCGGCGGTACCGCCAATACCGAGTTTGAGTTTATGACCGGCAACTCCATGGCCAACCTGGGCTCGGGCGTGTACCCCTACACCATCTACAACATGGAGACGACCGGGAACCTGGCAGAACAGTTCAAATCGCTCGGCTATTCCACCACGGCCATGCACCCCAACCACGCGACCAACTGGAACCGCGAGAACGTCTACAAGGACTTTGGCTTTGACCAGTTCCTGTCTATCAATGACTTCCAGGGAGCCGACACCCTGCGCGGCATGGTGACCGACCAGGCTACCTACGACAAGATTCTTGAGCTGCTCGACCAGAACGCCGATCCGCAGTTTATCTTCGACGTGACCATGCAGAACCACTCGGGCTACGATACGGGCCTGCTGCCGGTCGACAAGCAGATGCACCTGAATATCGACACGACCGATTTGGACGCCAAGACCGTCGAGGACGGCACGCTCTCCGATGTCGACGAGTATGTCTCGTGCATCGAGCAGTCCGACCAGGCGCTGCGCTACTTCCTCAACGCCCTGAGCAAGCTCGACCGTAAGGTGGTCGTGGTGTTCTGGGGCGACCACCAGCCGTTCTTCCCGTCCAAGTTCAACGACAAGTGGTTTACCGGCGAGGACGATGCCACGCATCAGGAGCGCCTGTGGCAGACCGACTACATCATCTGGGCCAACTACGACGTTGCCGGCTGCGACCAGACGAGCGAGGTCGACGACCTGTCCACCAACTACCTGTCCACCCAGCTGATGCAGCTGATCGGCGCACCGCTGACCGACTACCAGAAAGCGCACATGACGCTGCGTAAGTCGCTGCCCGCCATCAACTCGGTGGGCTACGAGGACGCCAGCCTGCGCTGGGCGCTCTCCTCCAACGTCACCGGTGACGACGCCGCAGCGGCAGCCGCCACCAAGGCGCGCGAGGATTACGCCAAGATGCAATACTACGAGATGTTCCGCGACGGCAAGAACGTCTACACCGAGCACTTCCAGACCGAGGCCAACGAAACCGACCCCAACCTGGCACCGGGTACGACCAAGATCAAGTAACGGGCCTGTATCCCGGTTCGTCTGCCCGGCCGGCGCGGAATGTAAGATTCCCTGCTCGGGCAGTCCTGCTCGCACGGAGAGCACATTAAGTGCTCTCCGGCTCGTGCGGAACTCGCGATGAACCTTACATTCCGCGCCGGCCGGGCAGACGCCTCGGTGTTGAAGCGCGGCTTGTCATGGGGGCATCTGCTGAACATATATAAGTTGAAGGCCACGTCATGTGGCCTTTTTGCATCCGGAAACCGTGTCCCAGAATTCACGTCCGGAGTGGGATGCAGTTTCCGCTTGTGGCTCCGTTGGGAAACTCCATCCCACTCCGATCGCAAATTCCGGGTCGCATTTTCCGCCAGAGCCCTCAACCGGAAACTGCATCCCACTCCAAAGGCGAATTCCGGGACACACTTTCCGAAACCCCATCCATCCGGAAAGCCCGTCCCACTTTGAATACATCCAGCGAACACATGAGAGCGTGTCGTCCAGGACGGTCTCGTCATCGGGGTGATGGAAAATGTCACCCCAAACGGTTGCCACGGTTGCGCCCACGAGTGTCAAGAAAAAAGCCTCGTGGATTTCGAGGCTTTCACCATTTGTATTGTTTTGCACGAAGGACCGCGAACGGCGAAGCTACTCTCCCAGTACGGCCTTCTTGGCGGCTGCGGCCATGTTATCCAGATCTTCCTTGGTGGGATGGTCCTTTGCGGCAACCCAGTTGTCGAGCAGCATCTTATAGCGCGCGTTTTCGGGTTCTTGCTCAAGCATCGCCTCATAGCGCTGCTTGACCGCGGGGCCCATCTTGCCCTGGCACATCGCCCAGCCCGCAAGCTCGGCATCCCCAGTCAAATTGGAAGTCACGCGATCAATAATCTGCTGGTAATAGCTCTGGTCGGCCCCAAAACCGCAGGTGCCAAACAGGAAGACGCGCTTGCCGTGCAAGGCGGAGAGCAACGCCGCGACCGAAGGCGTGCACGCGCCCTTGTCGCACCAAAAACCGACGAGCACCGTGTCGGCCGCGCAGGCGCCCTGCGCCTCGAGCGCAACCTGATCTGCATCCGCATCGTCGCTCAACGCCGCGGCATGGACAAACTCAACACCCGCAGCCTGCAGAGCGCGCTTGATCGCGCCCGAAACCATCCTGGTATTACCGCTCTTGCTGTTAACCACCAAAGAGCACGTCATAGTCACGTTGCCTCGTATCCCCCAAAACTAAAGCCACTAATGCAATTTATTAGATGAATATCTTAGTACTAACGTGACAGATGTAAACCACCGTCTGTCGATTGATTAATTTGCCCCACGGGCTTGCTCACTGGGCGAATTGGCTGCGGTAGAGTTCGGCGTAGAAGCCGCCTGCCGCTAGCAGCTCGTCGTGCGTGCCGCGCTCGATAATCTGGCCGTCGCGCATCACCAGAATGCAGTCGGCGTTGCGGATCGTCGACAGGCGGTGCGCCACCACAAAGCTTGTGCGGCCGGCCATAAGCTCGTCGAACGCCGCCTGCACCTGCAGCTCGGTACGCGTATCGATACTCGAGGTCGCCTCGTCCAGCAGCAAAATCGCCGGGTCGGTGAGCATGACGCGCGCGATGCACAGCAGCTGTTTTTGACCCTGGCTAAACGTGCCGCCGTCCTCGCCGATGACCGTATCGTAGCCGCCTGGCAGCTGCACGATAAACTTGTGCGCATGCGCGCGCTTGGCAGCCTCGATAACCTGCTCGCGTGTGGCGTCGGGACAGCCGTAGGCGATGTTTTCCGCCACCGTGCCCTCGAACAGCCAAGTGTCCTGCAGCACCATGCCAAAGGCACGGCGAAGGCTTGCGCGCGTGTAGTCACGCGAAGACCGGCCATCGACCATGATGCGTCCGGCATCGATATCGTAAAACCGCAGCAGCAAGTTGATGAGCGTTGTCTTGCCGCAGCCCGTGGGGCCGACCAGGGCAAAGCGCATGCCGGGCTTGGCCTCGATGCAGATGTCCTGCAGCAGCTTGCGGTCGGGCACGTAGCTAAAGTCCACATGCTCAAAGGTCACCTCGCCCTGCGGGACGGCAAGTTCCACGGCATCCTCCGCGTCGGGCTCCTGCTCGCGCGCATCGAGCAGCGCAAACATGCGGCGCGCCGAGGCGTACGCGGTCTGGATCTGCGTGATGACGTTGGTGACTTCGTTGAACGGCTTGGTGTACTGGTTGGCGTAGGACAGGAAGATCTGCACGCCGCCCACCGTGAGTGCCGCGGGCACGCCCGTGATCACGCCCACGCAGCCAATCACGGCCACCACGGCATAGATGATGTTATTGATAAAGCGCGTGCCGGGGTTGGAGAGCGAACCCATAAACTGCGCGCGCTCGCCCGCGGTGTAGAGCTCGGCATTGAGGGCATCGAAGCGCTGCTGAGCGTTGGGGCCATAGGAAAAGGCGTCGACAAGCTTTTGCTCGCCTACGTACTCCTCGATATGACCGCCGAGCTGCCCTTGAATACACTGCTGTGCCGTAAAGCTTTTGTTGGAAAGCTTGGCAATAGCACCAGCTGCAAAAATGGAAAGCGGCGTGACGAGTACCACCACGAGCGTCATGGTCAGGTTAATGGAGAGCATAAACGCGAGCGTGCCCACGATGGTGATAACACCGGTGAAGAGCTGCGTAAAGCCCTGCAGCAGACCGTCGCCCACCTGATCGACGTCGTTGACTACGCGGCTCATAAGGTCGCCGTGGGCATGGCTGTCGATAAAGCTGAGCGGCATACGGCTGAGCTTATCGCTCGCCTCCACGCGCATGTCGCGCACCGTTTCGTAGGACAGGCGGTTAACGCAATAGCCCTGTAGCCACTGGAAGGCCGCGGCCCCCACCACGACGAGCGCGAGTTTGGTAACAAGCGGCAGCAGCGCGTCGAAGTCCACCTGCCCGGCGGCGACGATAAGGTCGATGCCCTCGCCGATGAGAATGGGCGTATAGAGTTGCAAGATCACCGAGACGGCGGCACTCACAAACGACGCTACAAACGAAATGCGATGCGGGCGAACATAGCCCAGCAGGCGGCGGGTCACCGCACCCACGGGATAGCGCTCGGGATCGCCGGGCTGGCGCGGACCGTCGCCCAGGTCGTTGAGGTTATCGTTACCGGACACGTTGGCCGTCATCGTGGCGACCGAACCGGAGGAAGTGTACGGATTCATTTAGCAGCCCTCCTTTGCGCAGACGGATGCGGGGGCGGTCGGAGCGGACGCGGGCGTCGTGCTCCCCTGCTGACCCTCGAGCTCCTCGCGGCGAAGCTGCGACTGGCAAATCTCGCGGTAGAGCTGGCAGGTCGTGTAGAGCTCATCGTGCGCGCCCAGGCCCGCGACCGAACCGTGGTCAAGTACGCAGATCATATCGGCGTCGCGCACGGTCGAGACACGTTGGCTCACGATGACGGTCGTGAGCGGTAGCCCGCCCGCGGCGGCACCGCGCACACTGCGCTCGCGGATGGCATGGCGAAGCGCCGCGTCGGTCTTAAAGTCGAGCGCCGAGGCAGAATCGTCCATGATCAATATCTGAGGCGAGCCCACCAGGGCGCGCGCGATGGTCAGGCGCTGGCGTTGGCCACCGCTGAAGTTCTTACCGCCCGCCTCAACCGGGGTATCGAGCCCCTGCGGCTTGTTGCGCACGAACTCGCTGGCCTGCGCCATGTCGAGTGCCGCCCAGAGCTCCTCGTCGGTCGCAGCTTCATCGCGCCAGGTCAGGTTGCTGCGGATGGAGCCGCTCACCAGCGATGCGCGCTGCGGAACGGTCGCGACCACACGGCGCAGCTGGTCGAGCGGCCAGGTGCGCACGTCGGCGCCCATCACGCTCACGCTGCCGGTGCTCGCATCGTACAGGCGCGGGATGAGCGAGACGAGCGTGGACTTGCCGCTACCCGTACCGCCGATAATGCCGAGCGTCTTGCCCAGCGGGAGTTCCAGCGTCACATCGTTGACAGCATTGGCCGCGCCAGCGCCAAACGAGAAGCTCGCATGGCTCAAGCTCAGCGCGGGAACTGAAGCGACATTGCCCGGCTTGGGCAGCGCGACCGGCTGGTTGCCCTCGTCGGTGATGCCCGGCACGCAATTGAGCACCTCGTTGATACGCGACGCGCTGGCGCTCGCCTTGGTAAAGACCACGACCAGGTTGGCGACGTACACGATGGAGGTCAGGGTCTGCGTCATGTAGTTCACAAACGCCATGACCTGGCCCTGCGTAAGCTCGCCCACGCTGACCTGGATGCCGCCCACCCACAGGATGGCGCACACGCCCAGGTTCATCACCAAAAACGTGACGGGGTTGAGAATCGACGAGAGCTTGCCCACCGCGATGGCAGTATTGGCCTGGTCGTCGGCGGCCTGCGCAAAGCGCTCGCGCTCGTGATCTTCGCGCACGAAGGCGCGAACCACGCGGGCGCCCGAAAGGCCCTCGCGGCAGATAAGCGCGATGCGGTCGAGCTTTGCCTGCAGCTGCCTGTAATACGGGATACAGCGCGCCATGACAACCCAGAACACCAGGCCAATGGCGGGCGTGCAGATCAAAAAGATGATGCCGAGCTTAAGGTCGATGGCAAGGGCCGCGCACATGGAGCCCACCGCTAGAAAGGGCCAGCGGATGAGCATGCGCACGCCCAGCGCCACAGCGAGCTGGACCTGGTTAACGTCGTTGGTGATGCGGGTGATGAGCGACGGCGTGCCAAAGCGGTCGAGCTCAGCATAGCTCAGCTTGTTGATGTGCTCGTAGAGCGCGCCGCGAATGTCGGTGCCCATGCCCTGCGAGGTGAGCGCCGCCATCTTTTGGCAGACGAGCGTAAACGAGATGCCGATCACGGCCATGGCGGCAAGTAGCATGCCGTAGTGGATAACGGCGCTCACGTCGTGCGAGCCAATGCCCTTGTCGATCATCTGGGCAATCACCAGCGGCGTCAGCAGGTCAAAGATCACTTCGATCAGCTTACACGCAGGACCGATCACCATATACCGGCGAAACTTACCACCAAAACGCCTAAGCAGCTCAATCATAAAAAGGCGCTCCCTATCATCATCTCAATTCAATCTGATTCATGATAGTACGGAGAACCCTGGAGATGCGTAAGCAACTCGTTACAGATGCAAGGGCAACGGTCACTAGCGCCCAAGGCACGTAGCAGCCGATGTTTTGGCAACGCCAGCGAGCGGCATAACGCCGGGGATTCAATTATCAGATAAATGTGACCCTTCAGGCGGTTTTGGTCGGCTACCCGCGGGTGCCGGCAGGGCGCTTGGTAGTCGAGCGATCCCGCAGGCGAAGCCGAGGACCAGCGAGACACCAAGCGCCCTGCCGGCACTCGCGGGTAGCCGCGGCACCAAAAAACGCCTGCGCACTCGATGGATTCGGATGCCCGACAGAGGCTCCTTATGGCTGCTTCCTTCCGGACCTGACCAGATTCGGAACATGTCGTCATCCGAACCCATCGAACGCGCTAGGCGCTCGATATATCTTACCCGCTCCCGCCCGATGGGGCAAGACAGCTAATTTGGGACGGGGCTAATTTGACTACTCGGGCAATCAGATCGACAAGTAGTCAAATAAGGCCCATCCCAATTAGACTGGTCTGACGCCGTGCCACGAAAGGGGCCTATCTACTACGTTTAAGCCGAGGGGGTCAACCATAGCCGGCTTTTTCGAAAATCGACAAGCCGTCTACCTGCGGTTTTATTTTCGCATATTCCGGGATGGTCGAGGGTGCTCGGCTAAACGTAGTAGATGGCCGCATTTCGTGGCAAGCGGTCCGGCTCGAGACCCAAGGCAGTCAGCCTCGGATAGCCATTCTCGAAGTTGCGGTGGAATAGTTCCTGTTTTTGCCGCCTGAGCCGCCAAACAGGAACTATTCCACCGCAACTTATAGGGAGTTGGGTTTTAGAGGCGGGCGAGGTCGTAGGCTTGGGCGGCTGCTTCACCGGCGCAGATGAGGTTGGTTGTGGCTTCCTGGGGGTCGAGCGCTTGGTCAAGAGGCATGGGCCTGCGGCAGACCGGCAGGACCAAGTCGATGCCCTGACCATACACCGCATCCAAATTATCCGCACGACCGCCCACGACGGCGACTACCGGCTTGCCATAGCGATTGGCACGGCGGGCCACGCCCACCGGCGCCTTGCCGGCAGCGGATTGCTCGTCCATGTTGCCCTCGCCTGTAATGACCAGGTCGACATCGCGCACGCGCTCGTCAAACCCAATCAAATCGAGCACCGTCTCCACGCCCGAGCGCAGCTCCGCACCGAGCGCTAGCAGCGCGGCGCCCAGGCCGCCGGCGGCGCCGGCGCCGGGCACGCCGAGCACCGAGCCAAACGTCCGCGCACCCTCGGGCACGCGCAACAACCCCTGAGCCCGCGCCCCGGTAATTGCCGCATCGAGCAGGCGACCGTAGCCGACCATCCAGCTGTCGTACCTGCGCAACACCTCGTCGTCATCCGTCGGCAAGCCCTTCTGCCCACCAAACACCGCCAGTGCGCCTCGACGCCCCACGAGCGGATTCTCGACATCGGAAAGCACCACGACGCGCGCGCCATTCAGCGCCCGAAGCGCTGGTGCCAAATCGATACTCGCCACGTGTTCAAGGCCTGCGAGACCGGGGGCGATATTGCAGCCACGCTTATCGACAACGTGCACGCCCAGCGCCTGCAGCATGCCGGCGCCACCGTCGTTGGTGGCACTGCCGCCCAGACCAATATAGATAGTCTTTGCCCCAGCACGAACCGCTCGAAGCATGAGCTCGCCCACGCCATAGGTCGTAGCGGCCAACGCCGCCGGCTCTGTGCAAGGCGAATACCCAATACCCGCCGCCTCGGCCATCTCGATTACAGCCGACTCGTGCTCGCCGTCCACCAGCATCCGGGCAGACACGCGGTCGCCCAAGGGGCCTGCGACTTCACATGCCACGACCTCACCGCCGCACGCGGCAACGGCATCGAGCGTTCCCTCGCCGCCATCCGCCAGCGGCAGCGCGCTTACCTGGGCATCGGGCCACACGCGGCGCACACCTTCGGCAACGGCCTCCTCCGCCTGCGCGCTCGAAACGCTGCCCTTAAAGGAGTCGATCGCCAGCTGCACACGGCGGGGCCGGCGGCACGCGGCACCAAAATCGACCGCCCCAACGGCAGTATCTTCGACACACGCGAGCGCCTCGGCATGAGCGGCATGCGCCTCAAGATCGGCCCCACAACCGCAACCAGCACCATCGGTGCCACGCAGCCCACTAAAATAGCTGCTCAGCACCGCGCGACATTCGTCTGCCAGCACGCCGGCGGTCACATTAAACCGATGGTTCAGGCGCGAATCGGCATTGAGGTCGTATAGCGACCCCAGAGCGCCCGCTTTAGCATCGCCCGCGCCGTACACGCAGCGCCCCACGCGCGCGTTAACCATAAGCCCCGCGCACATGCAGCAGGGCTCGAGCGTCACGTAGACCGTGCAATCGGAAAGACGCCAGCGTCCAAGCGACTGAGCGGCGGCGCACAGGGCCGAAAACTCGGCATGCGCCGAAGGATCCTGGTCGAGCTCGCGGCGATTATGCGCCCGCGCGACAATCTCGCCGTCGCGCACCACTACGGCTCCGATGGGCACCTCGCCCACCGCAGCGGCTGCGCGCGCCTCCGTCAGCGCCTCGCACATGAACTTCTCATCGATTCCGGTGCTCGTCATCGTTCGCCTCCCCTGTTGCAAATCCAAAACGATGCTATCATTACGACTCACGGAGAGATGGCAGAGCGGTTGAATGCGGCGGTCTTGAAAACCGTTGAGCGCGAAAGCGTTCCGGGGGTTCGAATCCCCCTCTCTCCGCCACTTCTAGTGACCCACCGGCGTCATGGTCCGCTCGAACAGCGCATCGACCACGTCGGCGATTTCGGATCGGCGCTCTAGCACGTGGCCCGATTCCCACCACATGGTAAAGAGCCGAATAATGCCGCCGGCGACAAACTCAGACGTCGTCTCGAGCGATACGGGCGCGAGCGCGTCCTCGTCAAGCGCACTCATCACGCGCCCGCGTATGGAGCGCGCGATGCGGTCGCAAATCATGCTGGTCAGCATACCCGACATACTGCTCGCCAAAATGTTATCCATGAGCTGCTCATGCGCCAGAATCAGATCCATGGCATCGGCGAACACTTCG
>JAXKGH010000125.1:0-12097 GCA_036550475.1 Collinsella sp.
CGGCGCCCCCGCGCACTCCACCGAGATGCTCGCCCTGAACATCTACAACACGTTCTATTCGCGTGCCGGTATCGCATGGCAGGGCATTGGTCAGGCCAAGGCGGTTATCTTCTGCATCCTGGTCGTGGCCATCTCCATGATTCAGCTAAAGGCCACGAGGTCCAAGGAGGTGCAGCAGTAATGAAACGCGATAAGGTTATCAACCGCGCGCTCTCGATTATCTTTACGATCCTGTCGCTCGCGTGGATCTACCCCGTGTTCATGATTGCGCTTAATTCTTTTAAGAAAGCGACTGCAATCAGCACCACCACGGCATTCGATCTGCTCACGCCCGAGACGTTCAACGGCCTCGCAAACTACATGCACGCCCTTAACGAGCAGGGCTTTGCCTCGGCATTTATGTACTCGCTCATCATCACGGTCACGTCGGTCGTGCTGATCTTGGTGTGCTGCTCCATGTGCGCTTGGTACGTGGTTCGTGTCAACAACAAGATCTCGAACTTCTTCTATTACCTGTTCGTGTTCTCGATGGTCGTGCCGTTCCAGATGCTCATGTTCACGCTGTCCAATTTGGCGGACCGCATCGGCTTCAACACGCCGTTCAACATCTGCTTTATCTACCTCGGCTTTGGCGCGGGCCTGGCGGTCTTTATGTTCGCCGGTTTTGTAAAGAACATCCCGTTCGAGATCGAGGAGGCGGCCATGATTGATGGCTGCAACCCGGTCCAGGTGTTCTTTAAGATCGTCCTTCCCATCATGAAGCCCACCTATCTTTCGGTCGGCATCCTCGAGACCATGTGGGTCTGGAACGACTATCTGCTGCCCTACCTCACTCTCGACTCCACCAAGTACAAGACCATTCCTATCTTGATCCAGTACTTCCGCGGCGGCTACGGCCACGTCGAGCTCGGCCCCATGATGGCCTGCATCATGATGGTCGTTATCCCCATCGTCATCATGTACATCCTCTGCCAGAAGTACATCATCGACGGCGTGGTGGCAGGTGCCGTCAAGGGCTGATGCCGTAACTGTTTTGCAAGTTTCTGCGGCGCCCTCAACATGGTGCCGCATATCGAAAGGTAAAGACATGGCCGAGATCGTTCTCAAACATGTTCAGAAGGTGTATCCCAACACCGAGTCCAAAAAGAAGGGCTTCTTTGGCAAAAAGAAGAAGACCGAGGAGAAGAAGCACAACCTCAAGGTTACCGAGGATGGCGTGCTCGCTGTTGAGGACTTTAACCTCACCGTTCACGACCAGGAGTTCGTCGTCCTCGTTGGCCCGTCTGGCTGCGGTAAGTCCACGACGATGCGCATGGTCGCCGGCCTGGAGGACATTACCTCGGGCGACGTGCTCATCGACGGCAAGCGGGTCAACGACGTGGCGCCCAAGGACCGCGACATCGCCATGGTGTTCCAGAGCTACGCTCTGTACCCCAACATGACGGTGTACGAGAACATGGCGTTTACGCTTGAGCTCAAGAAGGTCTCCAAGGACGAGATCGACCGTAAGGTTCGCTCCGCTGCCGAGATCCTGGGTATTACCGAGTACCTCGACCGTAAGCCCAAGGCGCTTTCGGGCGGCCAGCGTCAGCGTGTCGCTATCGGCCGCGCCATCGTGCGTGACCCCAAGGTCTTCCTGATGGACGAGCCGCTGTCCAACCTGGACGCCAAGCTTCGTAACCAGATGCGTGCCGAGCTCATCAAGCTGCGCCACGAGATCAAGGGCACGTTCATCTACGTCACTCACGACCAGACCGAGGCCATGACCCTTGGCGACCGCATCGTGGTCATGAAGGACGGCGTCGTCCAGCAGATCGCCACGCCGCAGGAGGTCTTCAACCATCCCGCGAACATCTTCGTCGCCGGCTTCATCGGCGTGCCGCAGATGAACTTCTTCGATGCCCAGCTGGTGCGCTCGGGCAACGGCTTTACCGTCAAGACCGAGGACATGAACGTTGCTCTCGCCCCCGAGACCTGCGCTCAACTCGCTCTTAACTGGGACGGCGGCGACGTGAAGGAGATCACGGCCGGCGTGCGCCCCGAGCAGATCCTGCTTGCCGACAAGGGCGAGGAGGGTGCGCTCCAGGGTACCGTCGAGGTGACCGAGCTCATGGGTTCGACCGAGCACGTCCACGTGACCGCCCCCGACGGCCAGTTTGTCCTGATTATCCCCGTCGTCGACCTCGAGGCCAAGGGCGCGCTCAAGGCTGGCGACACCATCTGGTTCAAGTTCGAGAAGAACGCGACCCATCTCTTCGATAAGGTGTCTGGCAAGAACCTTATCTAGGCCCGGTGCATCCAGGCCCTCCCTTTGGGCGACTGCGGTATTGCCATCCTTTTGCCGCGGTCACATATAAGGCTCCCCTCCCGTCCGCTGGGCGAGAGGGGGGCCTTTCTTTGTGCTGGGGGTGTCTGACCGGTCGTTTGTCTCGATCTGTAACGGGTAGGGCCGATTTCGGACGCTAGGTGTTACAGATCGAGACGGTTCCGCCGAGCTAACCATTTCATCTAAATCTGTAACACCAAAGGCGAATTTCAGTTGCTAGATGTTACAGATTGAGATAAACCCAAGGGGAGGGGCCGGTATGTCTCAATCTGTAACAGCTGGGGCCGTTTTTACCGAGTAGCTGTTACAGATCGAGATTGTTTGGTCGAGTCGGGTCACAGGGTAACGTGCGGGCACAAAAAACGGAGCCGTGTTGCCACGACTCCGTTTCTCAAGAGGATGGGTAAGGGAAGCGAAATTAGTTCAGGTGCCAGATCTCGTCGTTGTACTGGGAGATGGTGCGGTCGGACGAGAAGGCGCCGGCGTTGGCGATATTGATGAGCGCCTTGCGCATCCAGGCGTCCTGGTCCTCGTAGTCGGCCAACACGCGCTCCTTGGTCTGGATGTACTCCTCGATGTCGAGCAGGGCCATAAACCAGTCCTTGCCCTTAATGTCGTCGTGCAGGCGCTGCAGGCGCTCGGCGTTGCCGGTCGCCATAAAGGCGGGGTTGGTGATGAAGTCCACCAGCAGTTTAATGCCGGGCTTGCGGTAAAGTGCACCGGCGCTGTAGGTGCCGTCGGCATAGAGCTGCTCGACCTGCTTGGACGAGGCACCAAAGGTATAGATATTCTCGTCGCCCACGAGCTCGGCAATCTCCACGTTGGCACCGTCGAGCGTGCACAGGGTTAGGGCGCCGTTGAGCATGAACTTCATGTTGGAGGTGCCGCTCGCCTCCTTGGAGGCCAGGCTGATCTGCTCGGAGATGTCAGCGGCGGGGATCACGCGCTCGGCGGCGGTGACGTTGTAGTTCTCGATCATGACAACCTGCAGGTAGGGAGCTACGTCGGGGTCGTTTGCAATCCACTGCGACAGCGTCAAGATCAGATGGATGATGTCCTGCGCGATAGTGTAGGCAGGCGCCGCCTTGCCGCCAAAGATGATGGTGACGGGGTGCTTAGGTCTGTTGCCGTTCTTGATATCGAGGTACTTCCAGATGATGTAGAGCGCGAGCATCTGCTGGCGCTTGTACTCGTGGATGCGCTTGACCTGGACGTCGATGATGGCGTTGGAGGGAATGGTCACGCCCTGCTCGAGCGCCATGAACTGGCGCATGATGGCCTTGGCCTCGACCTTGGTGGCGGCCAGGCGCTCAAGAACGTCCTTGTCGTCGGCGAACTTGGCGAGTTTGCTCAGATCGCCGGTGCTGCGCCAGTCGGTGCCGATCACATCGTCGAGCAGGCTGGCGAGCGCGGGGTTGGCCCCATGGATCCAGCGGCGGAAGGTGATGCCGTTGGTCTTGTTGGAGAACTTCTCGGGATAGATCTCGTAGAACGGATGAAGCTCGGTGTCCTCCAGGATCTTGGTGTGGAGGGCGGCTACGCCGTTGATGGAGAAGCCAAAGTGGATGTCCATGTGGGCCATGTGGACGGTATCGTGTTCGTCGATGATGGCGACGCGCGGGTCATCGTGCTCGGCCTTCGCGATCTCATCGAGCTTGACGATAATGTCGGCGATGGCAGGGGAGACCTTCTGCAGGCTGGCGAGCGGCCACTTCTCGAGCGCCTCGGCAAGAATCGTGTGGTTAGTGTAGGCGACCATGGAGCGTACGATGGTCACGGCCTCGTCAAACTCGATGCCATGCTCGGTGGTGAGCAAGCGAATGAGCTCGGGGATGACCATGGTGGGGTGCGTGTCGTTAATTTGGACCACGGCGTAGTCGGCCAGATCGTGTAGGTTGCTGCCGCGCTCGATGGCCTCGTCGATCAGGAGCTGGGCGGCGTTGCTTACCATGAAGTATTCCTGGTAGATGCGAAGCAGGCGGCCCTGCTCGTCGGAATCGTCGGGGTAGAGGAACAAGGTGAGGTTCTTGGCGATCTCGGTCTTGTCGAAGTCGATGGAGCTGCCGGGGACCAGGCCGTCGTCGACGCTCGCTAGGTCGAACAGGCGCAGGCGGTTCTTGGTGGGCTGGCCGTAACCGGGCACATCGATGTTGACGAGCTTGGAGGTAACGGCAAAATCGCCGAACTCGACGGTGTAGGAGCGGTCATCGTCGACTAGGATGTCCTGCTCACCGAGCCACTCGTCGGGGACGGCCTTCTGCTGGTTGTCGACAAAGCGCTGACGGAACAGACCGTAGTGATAGTTGAGGCCCACGCCATCGCCGGTCAAGCCCAGCGTGGCGATGGAATCCAGGAAGCATGCGGCCAAGCGGCCCAGGCCGCCGTTGCCGAGTGACGGCTCGACCTCGAATTCCTCGATCTTGTTGAGGTCGTGGCCTGCGGCGGTGAGCTGGTCCTTAACCTCGTCGTAGATGCCGAGGTCGATCATGTTGTTGATGAGCAGCTTGCCGATCAAAAATTCGGCGGAAATGTAATAGAGCTTTTTCTTGCCGTTGTTGAGCGGGCAGGTGGCGGAGCGCTCCTGCACGAGTTTGACCAGCAGCTTGTAAATGCGACGGTCGTCGAGCTGCTCGAGCGAGGTGCCAAAAGACTGCTCGGCGAGTTCCATGAGGTTAATTCGGGGCATGTTTTCTCCTGTGATGGGTTGTTTCATGTCTGCAATTCATAAGAAGCCCGCGCGAGGGGATTGGGGTGGCCTCGCGCGGGAAAAGCGGTCGCGTCCGCACGGTGGGGTGGGGTCGGGCGCGGTGGCTCCTATTGAGGAAGCTCGATTTCGGCTTCCGACGGGATGCGGAAGTAGGTCTCGGTCCAGTCGGTGAGTTTGTGCTCGAGCTCGCGGGTGATGGCGCCGTCGAGCATGCGCCAGGTCCAGTTGCCGCCCAGCGTGGCAGGGGTGTTGATGCGCGCCTCGTTGCCCAAGTTGAGCAGGTCCTGCATGGTGTAGATGCACGTGTCGCTCACGCTGGCGGCGATGGTGCGATTGAGTGCATCTGCCATGGGTTCGCCGGCCTGCTGATGGGTGTACAGGGCTGCCTGCTCGCGCTGACGCGGGGTGGCCGTTCCCTCAAACCAACCGCGCGCCGTCTCGTTGTCGTGGGTGCCCACATAGGCGACGGTGTTGGCGATGTAGTTGTGCGGCAGGTAGTACGAGTTGGTGCCCTCAAAGGCAAACTGGAGGATCTTCATGCCGGGGAAGCCCGTGGTGTCGCGCATGTCGATGACGCCGGGGGTAAGAAAGCCCAGGTCTTCGGCAATGATGGGAAGCGTGCCGAGCTTTTCCTCGAGCGTCTTGAAGAACTTGGGGCCGGGACCCTGCGTCCACGAACCGTAGGACGAATCGGGCGAGGAGAACGGCACCTCCCAATAGGCCTCGAAGCCGCGGAAGTGATCCAGGCGGATGACGTCGTACATGTCGAGGGCGGCGCGAATGCGGCCCTCCCACCAGGAGAAGCCGTCGGACTCCATGGCGTCCCAGTCGTAGATGGGGTTGCCCCAGTACTGGCCGGTGGCCGAGAACTGGTCGGGCGGCGTGCCGGCGACGCTCACGGGATTGCCGGCGGCGTCGATCTTAAAGAGCTCAGGCGTCGCCCACATCTCGACGGAGTCACGCGAGACATAGATGGGCAGGTCGCCGATGATGAGAATGTCGCGCTCGTTGGCATAGGCCTTGAGGCGGCTCCATTGGCGGTCGAAGAAATACTGCGTCATCTGGTGGTAGAGCATGCGCGCGGGATGGGCGGCGCAGACCTTGGCAGATGCTTCGCCGCGGGTGCGCAGTTCTGCGGGCCACTCCCAAAAGGCCTTGAGTCCGCACTCCTCTTTGACGGTCATGAACTCGCAGTAGGGGATGAGCCAGTCCTCGTTGGCCTGGATAAAGTCATCGAAATCGGCCGGCTTGTCGGCTGCAAAGCGCTCGGCGGCTCGGTCGAGAATCTGACGGCGGCCACCAAAGATGGCACCGTAGTCGACATTGCTGGGGTCGGATCCCAGATACACGCCATCGATATCGCGCTGCTCCAGATACCCTGCCTCGATAAGTTCGGCAAAGTCGATGAAGTTGGGGTTGCCTGCGCGGGCCGAGAACGACTGATAGGGCGAATCGCCATAGCTGGTCGTCGTAAGGGGCAGAATCTGCCAGTAATGTTGTTTGCACGAGGCGAGAAAAACGACGAAGTCGTAGGCATTCCAACCAAAGCCGCCGATTCCGTATGGTCCGGGCAGAGATGAGACGGGCATGAGGACGCCGCTTGCACGCTCCATGAATGCGCTCACCAACCTTCTTGTTGTGGGGTCGGCCTGCCGATGGGTGTGCAGTCCGCCTCCGATGTTCTGATTCGATACGCCTATTGTAAAACATGTTGTTTAAACATGTACAGGCAAGATAAAAAAGTTGGTCGATTTTCGGCGAATGGTTACATGCCATGAAAAAGCCCCGACCTCACAACGTGAGATCGGGGCAAGAGCGGTATGTAGGTTTTTGCTACTCGGCGTCGGCGAAGCCGTTGGGGTTGTGGCTCTGCCAGTTCCAGCTATCGCGGCACATGTCCGCGATGTCGTACTGGGCCTTCCAGCCCATCATGCGCTCGGCCTTGGAGGCATCGCACCAGTTGGCAGCGATGTCGCCGGCGCGGCGCTCGCGGATCACGTAGGGCAGCTCCTTGCCACAAGCCTTGGAGAAGGCGGCGACGACCTCGAGTACCGAGGTGCCGGTGCCGGTGCCCAAGTTAAAGATCTCGACGCCGGTCTTGCCGTTCATCCAGTTAAGGGCAGCAACGTGACCAGAGGCCAGATCGCACACGTGGATGTAGTCGCGCACGCCGGTGCCGTCGGGGGTGGGGTAGTCGTTGCCAAAGACCTGAACGGCCTCGAGCTTGCCCACGGCGACCTGGGCGACATAGGGCACCAAGTTGTTGGGGATGCCCTTGGGGTCCTCGCCGATCAGGCCCGACGGATGAGCGCCAATGGGGTTGAAGTAACGGAGCAGCACGACGTCCCACTCGGGGTCGGCGGTGTGGACGTCCATAAGGATCTGCTCGATCATCCACTTGGTCCAACCATAGGGGTTGGTCGCGGGCTTCTTAGGATCCTCCTCGGTGACGGGCGGGTTGTCCGGGTCGCCGTAGACGGTCGAGGAGCTCGAGAAGATGATGGACTTGCAGCCATGGCTGCGCATGACGTCGATGAGCACCAGGGTGTTCTCGATGTTGTTGTGATAGTACTCGACGGGCTTGCTCACCGACTCGCCGACGGCCTTAAAGCCGGCAAAGTGGATGACGCGGTCGATCTGATGGGTATCGAAGATCTTGTTCATCGCATCGCGGTCGAGCACGTTGGCCTCGTAGAAGGTGAGGTTCTTGGCGGCCTCGTCGCCCACGATGGTCTTGACGCGGTCGACGGCGACGGCGCTGGAGTTGGAGAGATCATCGACGATGACGACCTGGTAGCCACCCTCGAGCAGCTGAACGACGGTGTGCGAGCCGATAAAGCCGGCGCCACCGGTAACGAGGACACAGGTGTCTTTGGGGTCGAGTGCTTTGGACATGTAGTCTCCTATCGAATCAGGAACACTTCTTCAGGGGAGTATAGCGCAGGCAGGGACGCCCAAATCGTGCGCTGTAGGAAAAGCAGAGGATTGTGCTAACGTACTCATAGAAGAGCTTGCGTACGCATAACCTGATCTTTGACATTTGCTTACGAGCCGCTGACCTTGTAGTTTCCTGCCGTTCGTGGAAATCGTTGGGACGCGCCATATGTACGCTAATATGTATGAGTTGAGCGACATATAAATAAACATGTAACGGAGTACATATGTCACCAAACAGCGATTCCATCCTTTCCCAGGAGCTCTCGCGCCGCACTGCCCTCAAGGCCCTGTTCGGCGCCGCTTCTGCGGCAGTTCTTTTTGGCCTGCCCGCTCGCGCCCATGCGGCGGAGGCTTCCAAAGAAACAACCGATAAACTGAATGCCGCCCAGGCCCAGCTCGACGAGGTTCAGGCCCAGCTCGACAGCATCGCAAATGAGTATGCGGCGCTGGCCAACAAGAATGCCCAGACCCTCAACGACATCGAGAATGTCCAGGGCAAGATTGACGACACGCAGGCCCAGATCGATGAAAAGAAGGCCGAGCTCAAGAAGAAACGCAACGACCTTTCCGATCGCGTGGCCGCCAGCTACAAGTCCGGCGGCACGAACATCCTGTCGCTGCTGCTGGCCTCTGGCTCGTTTGAGGAACTCGTCGCCAACGCGCATTACGTTGAGAAGATCAACAAGAGCGACCGCGACGCCATCGAGGACATTCAGACCATCCAGGAAGAGCTCGATGCGCAAAAGACCGAGCTCGAGTCGCAGAAGGCCGACTTAGAGAAGCTCAAGGACCAGCAGACTGCCCAGATGCAGGACATGCAGGCCAAGCAGCAGGAAGTCCAGACGGTTCTGAACGGCCTCTCTGACGATGTCAAGGAGCTCATGGCTCAGCGTGATTCCGAGATTCTCGCTGCCGCCCAGGCCGAGGAGGCCGCTAGGAGGGCCGCCGCTGCCGCGGCCGCCGCGAACAAGAACAATTCCTACTCGGGTGGTTCGAGCTCGGGTGGCGGATCGTATGCGCCCGGAACTCCGCAGCAGAATGCCGGCTCGGGCAAGCAACAGGCCGTCGTCAACGCGTGCTACTCCACGCCTTCGCCGGGCCAGAACTGGTGCGCGGCGTGGGTTACCAATGTCTTCCGTAACGCCGGCGTTGGCTACTTTGGCGGCAACGCTTGCGACATGTTCAACGCCTGGTGCTATAGCTCCGACCGCTCGGCGCTGCAGGTGGGCATGATCGTGGCCGATTCCTCGCACAGCGGCACGGGTGCTCCGGGCCTTATCTACGGTCATGTGGGTATCTACGTTGGCGGCGGCATCGTTATGAGCAACGAGGGTGCCATTACGTCTAAGTCGCTTGATTCGTTCATCAGCTTTTATGGTACTGGCTCTGGCGTGCGCTGGGGCTGGCTCGGCGGTATTGCGCTGTCGTAAAGCCGACTGGGCCGCGTGCCCGCCCGCAATATATTTGATTGCCTGCTCGGGCAGTCCTACGCAAGACGAAGGCCACATTAAGTGGCCTTCTTTGCGTGCGGAACTCGCGATCAATCAAATATATTGCGGGCGGGCACGCGGCCCTCTCGGGTTCGGGGCGCGACACACCGGACTGGGTTATCTGAATAAATATGGTGAAGGCCCCTTTCGGGGCCTTCTCTTTTAGAGGAATTCGCCGACTCGGTGGACTTCGGGTTCTAGGTCTACGTTGAATTGGTCTTTGACGGTTGCCTGGATGTGGCGGATGAGTTCGTCGACGTCGGCGGCGGTGGCGTGGTCGGCGTTGACGATAAAGCCGCAGTGCTTTTCGCTTACCTGCGCGCCGCCAACGGCGTGTCCTCGCAGGCCGGCATCCATGATGAGCTTGCCGGCAAAGTAACCCTCGGGGCGCTTGAAGGTGGAGCCGGCACTCGGCATGTCGAGCGGTTGCTTGTCCTCGCGACGCTGACGGTAGTCGTCCATGTCGGCCTTGATCATCGCGGCGTTGCCCGGGGCGAGATTGAAAGTGGCTGAAAGCACGATAAAGCCGTCGTCGGCGATGCGGCTCTTGCGATAGCCCAGGTTGAGCTCATCGACATCGAACTCGATGATGTTGCCGCTGCCACGGGTGCCGTCGTCGAGCTGGCGAGCAGGTTTGTAGACGCGCACGGACTCCAGCACATCGGCCATGCAGGCGCCGTAAGCTCCGGCGTTCATGTAGCAGGCGCCGCCGACTGATCCGGGGATGCCCGAGATGGGCTCCATGCCGGTGAGACCGGCCTCGGCTGCCGCAGCGGCGACATCGGAAAGCAAGGCGCCGGCCGCCGCCGTGACGTGCGTACCGTCGACCGTAATGTTGGAGAGGCCTTCGCCCAGCGCCACGACGACGCCACGGATGCCCTTGTCGCCGACGAGCAGGTCGGAGCCGTTGCCCACGATGGTGAGCGGCAGGTCGCAGCGATAACAGGTGTCGAGCGTGGCGACGAGGCCCTGCTCGGTATCGGGCGTGACAAAGACGTCGGCCGGGCCGCCGATCTTAAACGTGGTGTGCTCGCGCATGGGCTCGCTCATCAGCACGTTGTCCTCGCCGGCAACGCCAGCAAGCGCGCACAGCAGGTCCTCGTTAAAAAAGTCGTTCTCGTGCATACGAATATCCGCCTTTTGGTGGTCGTTGTCATCAATCGATTGCAATATACCCCACCCGGACGGATTTGGTGCGCTGGCGGCGATAAAACAGCCGTCTACCGGATTGGTAAAGTGTTTATCACCGAGGTAGAGGGGCGGTCGCTATACTTTCAAGAGATTGCGCGTAAACCTGGAAGGAGCGAGATGGCCAACAAAGTCACCCTCAAGCAGATTGCCCAGGAGGTGGGGCTTTCCCCCTCGTCGGTCTCGCTTGTTCTCAATAATCGGCCCTGTCGCATCTCGGAAGAAAACCGCAAGCTCATCAAGGAGGTTGCGGCGCGCAACCACTATGTTCCTAATCAGATTGCGCGTAGTCTGGTCATGCGCGAGTCGCGCACGCTGGGCCTTATCGTCCCTAACATCGAGAGCCGCTTTTTTGCCTCGCTCGCCGGTAGCCTGGAAAAGCGCTGCCGCGAGGACGGCTATGCGCTCTTCATTACCAGCTCGGGTGGAAGTGCCGACGACGATCTGGAGCTGCTGCGCCAGCTGGTAACGCGCGGCGTTGATGGTGTCTTCCTGGTTGTGGGCGACGAGTTCTCCGACGACCGCGCCCTGCGCGAAGAAGTCAGCCATCTGCCTATCCCTGCCGTGATGGTCGACCGTGCCATTGAGGGGCTCGAGTGCGACAAAGTGATGTTCGACCACGAGATGGGTGGCTACATGGCCACCCGCTATCTGATCGAGCAAGGCCACCGTCGCATCGCCTGTCTGGTTAACGCGCGTCGCTCCAATACGGGTCGCAAACGACTCGCCGGTTACGAACGCGCGCTGCGCGAGGTGGGGCTGCCCATCGACGCGCGCCTGGAGTTTGAGAGCGAATATTACATCCCGAGTGCCTATGAGGCCTCGGAGGCTGTGCTTGCAACCGATGCCACCGCCGTGTTCGCAAGCTCGGACAACATTGCCCTCGGTTTGCTCAAGCGCTTGCACGAGATGGGGAAGAGCATCCCGGGCGATATCTCGGTCGTAAGCTATGACAACTCGGCGGCCGACGTTCTCTTTGAGCCGGCACTGACCGCGATTGAGCAGGATCCTGGTGTCCTCGCGGAGCATGCTTTTGGCTGCATGTCCAAGCGTCTTGCCGGTAGGGGCGGTAGACGTGCCGAAGAGGTCGTTCTGGAGCCGGCGCTTATCGTGAAGGGCAGCGTGCTCGATCTTACCGAATGTAGCTAAGCGTACTTGTTTGTTTGCATAGATTGCATGCGGAGTGTCCGCTATTTGCCGGCCCTCGTCCGTGAACTCTTCCGCTGGGCGAGCTATAGACGCCGCGCACCGATAGGGTAAGGCGGCGGCTTGAAATTGGTGCTATATTCAGGTTGAGTTGTTTAATGCTAGTACGGGAGGCTGATATGGGGCTGTTCAAGAAGAAAAACCCGCAGGATGCCTTTGATCCCGATGTGTTTACCATCACGGATACGATTTTGGACCCGCCGCGGTTTACGTTTTTGCCGGCTATCTACCAGGATGCCACGC
>JAXKGH010000126.1:0-6951 GCA_036550475.1 Collinsella sp.
GCAGCCCTCGTACCAATCGCATTCAAAGCCATAGATAAAGCTGAGCTCCGGCGCAATCTGCGCGGCAAGCTTGCGAGCATCCTCAAAAGCCAGACGATGTGCCGGCAGGTCGCCCTCAGTAACCTGCACTTCGCAGTTGGCATCCATGCTGGCGGGCAAGGTGAGGTGGTCGGTCGAGACCATGACCCGACAGCCAGCCGCCGCGGCGGCGCGAACGTTTTCCTCAAAGGAGGCATGGCCGTCCGAAAACGAGGTGTGGGTGTGGCAATCGACCAGCGGGCAAGCAGACATGGCAGCTCCTTTGCGTCAAGCGAATCCGCTCCATTGTAATGGCGCGACCCCTGGCGCGCCGGGAACGCCACAAGTCGAAACCGACTGGAAAGGGCAGGCGGCGCGCAAGGGCTGCCGCACGACATCGACCCTGCCTCAAAACGTGTACGTCAGCCTCCAAAAGCTGCAAAAAATGACGTGTTTGGAGGCTGCCGTACACGTTTGGATAGGGGCGAGGACGATCCCGGCGCACGCCGACGTCCGCGACGGGCAAAAGTCCCGCCCATCCCATGACGCCGCCCCCACGCCGCCCGCGATGTGCTAGCGTTTGAGTGAACAAAACGAGCCCGCGCGGAAAGGAACCGGACCGTATGCAACGTGGAAGTACATCTCCGCTGTCCCGCGAGACCGATGCGCCCGAGACCATCGTCAAGCTGGAGTGCGACATCGACGATGCGTCGCCCGAGGTACTCGCCTATGCCGCCGACCGCCTGCGCGAGGCCGGCGCCCGCGAGGTGCACTGGCTACCCCTCTACTGCAAAAAGGGTCGCCCCGGATGGCAGTTGCAGGTGATCTGCTCGCACGAGGATATCGAGCGCCTACAGACGATTATCTTTTTGGAGACCACGACCAACGCCGTTCGTCGCCAGGTGATGGAACGCGTTTGCCTGCCGCGCCGATTCGAGCAGGTGACAACGCCTTGGGGCGAGGTGGCCGTAAAGGTGGCAACCCTGCCCGATGGCAGCGAGCGTGCAGCGCCCGAGTACGAGGACTGCGCTCGCCTTGCCCGTGAGCACAATGTGCCGCTCCAGCGCGTGATGCAGGCGGCGCAAGCCGCGGCTCTGCAATTTGAGTGACACGGTCGGCGACGCGCCACACCCACCCCATCAACCTCACCGAAAGGACCACCATGAAATACCTCATCGCCTCCGACATCCACGGCTCGGCATACTGGACCGAGCGCCTGGTCACCGCCATCGATTCCGAGCAGCCCGACCGCATCGTGCTGCTGGGCGACCTGCTCTACCACGGTCCACGCAACGACCTGCCGCGCGATTACGCCCCCAAGCGCGTAATCCCGCTGCTCAACGCCCTGGCCGACTGCATCATCGCGGTGCGCGGCAACTGCGACGCCGAGGTCGACCAGATGGTCCTCGACTTCCCCGTCATGGCCGACTACGCCACGCTGTTTGACGAAACCGGCCGTGAGCTGTTCCTGACGCACGGCCACGTCTTTGGCGCCGGCATGCACAACAGCGTCGACCACGCGCCCGCGCTGCCCGAGGGCTCCGCGCTCGTCTACGGTCACACGCACGTCAAGGTCAACGAGGAAAGCGCCGCGCACCCGGGCCTGTGGCTCTTCAACCCCGGTAGCGTGAGCATCCCCAAGGACGGCTCGCACAGCTACGGCATCTACGAGGGCGGCGCGTTCCGCCACGTGGTCCTGGAGGAGGAATAACCATGGCGCAGCACATGGCTCAGCAAAATGCCGAGGGCTCGCGCGATTTGTCCACGCTGGTCGACGCGTCGGCCGAGCTACAACATCTGGTGCAGATCGTCTGGCGCTTGCGTCAGCCCGACGGCTGCCCGTGGGACCGTGAGCAGACGCACCGCAGCATCGGCAAGAACATGATCGAGGAGGCCTACGAGGCACTCGACTGCATCGAGGCGGACGACGCGGTTCACCTACGCGAGGAGCTGGGCGACGTGCTCATGCAGGTCGTGCTGCATGCGCAGATTGCGGCGGACGCCGGCGAGTTTACGCTGGCCGACGTGGCGCGTGATATCGATGCCAAGCTCATCCGCCGTCATCCGCACGTGTTTGGCGATGTAGATGCCGACAGTTCCGACGAGGTACTCAAGATTTGGGACGAGGTCAAGCTTGCCGAGAGGGCTGCCAAGGACAAGGCCGTGGCGGCAGGCGAGGCTGCGCCCGAGGGCCTGCTCGACGGCGTGCCCACGCATCTGCCGGCGCTGATGCAGGCTCAGAAGGTGTCGCGCAAGGCGGCTGCCGTGGGCTTTGAGTGGGAGACGGTCCAGGATGTGTGGGACGAGGTCGCCGAGGAGCGTGCCGAGTTTGAGGCCGAGGCCCCTGGCTCGCCCGAGCGCGAAATGGAGTTTGGCGATCTGCTCTTTGCCCTGGTCAACGTCGCGCGCAAGGAGGGTATCGACGCCGAGAGCGCCCTGCGCGCGAGCACGGCCAAGTTTCGCCGTCGCTGGGCTGCGATGGAGCAGATGGCGGCCGATGCCCACGTGGATCTTGCCGAGCTTTCGACCCACGGCCTCAACGACCTGTGGGATGCCGCAAAGGCGGAGGAGTAAGACTGCGGGAACGACGGGCTGACACGCCTCATCGTTCCCGCTAAATTTTTCGAAAATCAAGTGTATCCCTCGGCTAACTTAGGGCATAATGCAAAAAGTGCGACATGGCTAACTTACGGAGACGCACCGATGGTGCACGGTCAGCCGGTCGCTTGCATCCACTACGTTTCCAAGTGAGAGGGAGACAACATGAGCGATATTTTGGACGTTTACGGTCGCGAGGTGCTCGACAGCCGCGGCAATCCCACCGTCGAGGTCGAGGTTGTGCTCGAGGACGGTAGCTTCGGTCGCGCGATGGTGCCTTCGGGCGCTTCGACCGGTGCCTTTGAGGCTTGCGAGCTGCGCGATGGCGACAAGGGCCGCTATCTGGGCAAGGGCGTCTCTCAGGCCGTCGAGCACGTCAACAACGAGTGCGCCAATGCCGTCGCCGGCCTCGACGCCTTCGACCAGCGTGCCGTCGATGCCGCGCTGATTGCCGCGGACGGTACCCCCAACAAGACCAAGCTCGGTGCCAACGCCATCCTGGGCGTGTCGCTGGCCGTTGCCCGCGCCGCTGCCGAGTCGGCGGGCCTGTCGCTGTACCAGTACCTGGGCGGCGTCAACGCTCACCTGCTGCCCACGCCCATGATGAACATTCTCAACGGCGGCGTGCATGCCGACAACAACGTCGACTTCCAGGAGTTCATGATCATGCCGGTGGGCGCCCCGAGCTTTGCCGAGGGCCTGCGTTGGTGCGCCGAGGTCTACCACACCCTCAAGGGCGTGCTGCACGAGGCCGGCCTGGGCGGCGGCGTGGGCGACGAGGGCGGCTTTGCCCCCAACCTTAAGACCAATGCCGAGCCGTTCGAGTACATCACCAAGGCCGTGGAGAAGGCCGGCTTTAAGCCCGGCATCGACTTCATGTACGCCATGGACCCGGCCTCGACCGAGTTCTACAACGCCGAGACCGGCATGTACGAGCTCAAGGGCGAGGGCGTGGAGTACACGAGTGCCCAGATGGTTGATTACTGGGAGAAGCTCGTCGACACCTATCCCATCATCTCCATCGAGGACGGCATGGCCGAGGAGGACTGGGACGGCTGGGTTGAGCTCACCCGTCGCATTGGCAACAAGGTGCAGCTGGTGGGCGACGACCTGTTCGTCACCAACACCGAGCGCCTCAAGAAGGGCATCGAGCTGGGTGCCGCCAACGCGATCCTGGTCAAGGTCAACCAGATCGGCACGCTCACCGAGTCACTCGAGGCCATCGAGACCGCCAAGGAGGCCGGCTACGCTTGCATCGTGAGCCACCGTTCCGGCGAGACCGAGGACTCCACGATCGCCGACCTGGTCGTGGGCGTCAACGCCGGCCAGATCAAGTCGGGCGCCCCGTGCCGCAGCGACCGTATCGCCAAGTACAACCAGCTCATCCGCATCGAGGACGAGCTTGAGGGCAGCGCGCGCTACGCCGGCAAGGCTGCGTTCTACAACATTCGCTAGAATCGGCTAAGCGGATGAGCCTGGCGGGGAGGGGTTGACTCGGCCCCGCCTTGCTCGGTTTGGACATCGCCGGACGCTATCAGGCGCTGGGCCACGTAACGGTCGCGTGGCCCAGCGCCTTTTTTATGTCGAGCGAAGGCTGACGAAGGCAGTGCGGGCGCTCGTGCTATAACTAATGTACTTAGCGCAAACAAACCTCAACCGTACAAGGCGCACATGGATCAGATTTTCGACAACAGGCACTATTCCGCCGCCTCGCCCGAGCCGTCGTCTCGCGGCGCCCGCACCGTTCAGCTGGGCGGATCCAATCGCGCTGACGCCACTCGCCCTACGCGCCGCTCGGCGGCTGCCTCGCGCCCCCATGCTCAACCGTATATGCCGCAGAACCGTCCGTCGCGTTCGTCGCATGCATCGCGCTCGTCGTCGCAGACGCACGATACGCCGAGCCGTCCCTCGAGCCGCCTTTCCGGCTCGGATTTTATGCACTATGCCAACGACAACGCGGTGATCAAGGCGATCTATGACTTTACCCATGGCCCCCAACGCCCGCTGTTCATTGGCATTGTGGTGGCCCTGATGCTCGTGAGCCTGTACTTTCCCGTGCGCGACCTGTACGTGGCCAAGCGCTCGAGCGACATTTTGGCCAAGCAGGTCGAGATTCAACAGCAATACAAGGACGAGCTGCAAAAAAGCGTCGACAAGGAGCTCTCGGAGGAGGGCGTTAAGGACATGGCGTCCGAGAAACTGGGCATGGTGATGCCTGGCGAAATCAGGATTGACGTGCAGGGCTTGGACGACGATTCCGATTCGTCGTCGAGCAAAAAGTCCTCGAACGCCAAAAAGGCCGCCGAAGTCGCAAAAGAGATCGAGAACGTTGGTAAAGACGCGCCGTGGTACATTCAGACGCTCGACATGCTGTTTGGGTTTAAGGGCGTCGAGGGGCAAACGGTCGCTTCGAACGGCAAGTAGGCGAGGATTGCCTGGAGGGGGCTTGCAATGACGCAGAGCGACAAGCGATATAAGGTGGCCGCGATCGACCTGGGTACGGTGTCGTCGCGCTTGGTGTTGGCGCAGGTGGTCGGCGGGGCGATCGTGGAATCGTCCAAGCATACCGAGATTACCGATCTGGGCGAGGGCGTGGATGCGACGGGCCGCTTTTGCGAGGCCGCGGTCGAGCGCGTGCTGGCTGCGTGTCGCATGTTCGTGGACGAGGCGCGCGCCTTTGGGGCCCAGTGCATCTGCACCACGTGCACGAGCGCCGCGCGCGATGCGTCCAACGCCGCGCTGCTGCTCGATGGCTTGCGCGAGCTGGGGCTCGAGCCGCAGGTGATTCCCGGTGAGATTGAGGCGCGTCTGACGTTTTTTGGCGTGGCGCACGACTTTGCGGGCGAGCGCATCATCGTCGCCGATTCGGGCGGTGGCTCCACGGAGCTCGCGACGGGCGTCTACGCGCCTGAGCGCGGGGTCTTTGCGCTGGAGGGAACGCGCTCACTGGACATCGGTTGCCGTCGCGTGACGGAGCGGTTTTTCTCGGCGCTGCCGCCAACGGACAGTGAACTTGCCGCCGCTGGCGTATGGGCGGGCGAGCAGTTCGGGGCTTACTTTGAGGGCCTGCCTGTCGACTTTGAGCGCGCCGAGCGCCTCGTCGCGGTGGGCGGTACCGTTACCACGCTCGTGGCGCTGGTCCACGAACTGGAGCCGTACGACTCGAACTTTGTGCACCTGCGCGAGCTTTCGATGGAGCAGATTTCGGCCGCTATCGAGCGCATGTCCACGCTGGACGTGGAGGGCATCGCCGCGCTACCGGGCGTGCAGCCCAAGCGTGCGGGCGTGATTCTCGCTGGCGCCGTGGTGATTCGCGAACTCATACGCGCCGGCGGTTACAAGACGCTCACCGTAAGCGAGAACAGCCTACTCGCCGGCATGGCCGCCACCATCAACGAGACTCTCGACGGCGCGACCCCCACCATCGCCTGGACCCCCAGCCTCAGCGCCCTCTAAATAATAAGTTGCGGTGAAATACGGACTAAAATCGCCCTTTCGGGCACCAAACAGTCCCTATTCCACCGCAGCTCAACAGCCAGCACCTGGGGACGTTCCTTTTAATATGAGCAGGACATTGTCAAGAGGCAAAATCGGGCCTGGCCCCAACGGTATGGGGTCAGGCCCTCTCCCTATTTCAACCCGTCCGCGGCGACCTCGGCGTGTCTTCCCGACGCTCGTCTTTGCAGTTTAATATCCGCCCGTGGCGATCTCTCGCTGGGCAATCCGTTGCTACGGCTGAGGCTTCTTCGTCGAACCGACAGTCTGTGCACGCGTGTGGCGCCCTGGGCGCTCGCAGAAAAGGGACCTGAGGTTCGCCTCAACGGCTTCGGATCCAACCGCTTCCGGGGTGATCGGCTTATGTGCGGGGGAGCCTCCCCCTACGCCTCCTCGGCCATGAGGCCGACCGCCCACACCCAGCAGGCGAGCTCGCGCGCCGTGGCGACGTTCGCCTTGTTGTTGTGGACCCCGCGCGCGAGCAGGGTCCCGCGCCTCTCGGCCAGCCTCCGCACGCCCTTGGCGGCATGCCTGCGGGCGCCCGGGTCCGGGGCCTGGCCCCTGGCGGGCTCCTTCGGCCGCGCGGAGCACGTCAGGTAGTGCCACGCGGCCTCGACCAGCGCCTTCCTCAGGTGCTTGTTGCCCGCCTTGGTGATCGCGCCCCTGCGGTCGCTCTCCCCGCTGGAGTGCTCGGAGGGCGTCAGGCCGACCCATGCGACGAACGACCGGGCAGTCCTGAACCTCGAGAACTCGCCGGCCTCGAACACGAGGCCGGCGGCCGTCGCGGTGTCGACGCCCTTGAGGCAGCGCAGGGAGTCGACCCTCCTCCTCCACCTGGGC
>JAXKGH010000127.1:0-2170 GCA_036550475.1 Collinsella sp.
CGCCGGCAATGCCGACGAGGAAGGCGTGATGATGGCGTTCATCACGCTCAACATGGTCGAGATTTTCCACTGCTTCAATATGCGCAGCCGTCGTGCGTCGCTGTTCACCATGAAGAAGCAGAACAAGTGGCTGTGGGCTTCTGCCGCGCTGGCGCTGGTGCTGACGGTGATCGTAACCGTGCAGCCGACGCTTGCCGAGATGTTCTTTGGCCCCGTGACGCTTGAGCTTAAGGGCGTTCTTGCCGCGCTGGGCCTGGCCTTCCTGATCATCCCGCTGATGGAGATCTACAAGGCGATCATGCGCGCGGTCGAGAAGGAGTAGGTCGAAAGGCCATCCTTCCCACCGGCCCGACCGCCTGCGGGGTTTCTTCTTCGCTGGTCCTCGCGCTTCGCGCTGCGGGATCGCTCGGAAGAAAACACTCCCGGGGTGGGCCCTACGGTATCCTTGCTGGCTTTACTCCCGCGCGGATGAAAAAGGGCTGAGGGAAAGTATGTGAGCTGGTCGGGCTTTGCCCGGCCAGCTCTTTTTGATTTAAAATACCTGCTCAGTTGTGATTTATGGTGCTGGGAGGCGCTTGTGGGCAAGGCGAAGGCTAAGGCGAAGAAAAAGACGACGGGGGCGCGGGCTAAGCGCGATCGTCGTCGGAAACTCGCGACCGAAGCGCCCGTGTCTGCCGAGGAGTTGTTGGCGAGCGTACCGGGGCTCGATGCGCTGCAGGACGTTCCGGCGTTTGATGACCTGCCGGTCGATGAAGCCCAGCAGACTGCCTTTGATGATTTCTGCGCACATGCCGAGGAGCCCGAGCAGATGCAGCTGGGTACCGTTATTCGCCTGGATCGCGGGTTTCCGCTGGTGGCCACTGCCGACGACACCTTTCGGGCCGAGCATGCCGTGGGGTTTGCCAAGTCGCGCGGCGAGGACGAGGTCCTGCTGCCTGCCGTGGGCGACCGTGTGGCGGTGCGCCGCGCTCCCGGGCACGATATGGGCGTGATTGAGTGCGTGCTGCCGCGCCGTACGAGCTTTGAGCGTTGGCGCGGCCGTGCCCGTGGAGAGCGCCAGGTGCTCTGCTCCAACGTGGATAGCGTGCTAATCGTGCAGGCGCTCGGTGCCGGTGAGGTGCTGCTCGACCGCGTGGCGCGCTCGCTGGTGTTGGCGCTTGACTGCGATGCCGAGCCGGTGGTGGTGCTTACCAAAGCTGACCGCTGCGATGCCGAGGAGCTCGAGCGCGATCTGGACCGCGTGCGCCGCCTGGTGGGTCCGGACGTGCGCGTGATCGTGACGTCCTCTGCCGAGGGCCGCGGCCTGGACGAGGTCCGTGCCTGCGTGCCTGCCGGGAGCTGCGCCATGATTCTGGGCGAGTCGGGTGCCGGCAAGTCGACGCTGCTCAATGCACTGCTGGGCCACGATACGTTGGCGACCGGCGGTGTGCGCGAACGCGACGACCAGGGCCGTCACACTACCGTCGCGCGCGTGATGGTGGCGCTGCCGGGCGACGCCGGCGTGATCGCCGATGCCCCGGGCCTGCGCAGTCTACCGCTCGTGGGTCACGAGCGGGGTCTGGCGCGCGCCTTCCCCGAGATTGTCGAGGCATCGCGTGCGTGCCGGTTTGGCGATTGCACGCATACCCATGAGCCGGGTTGTGCCGTTCGCGAGGCCGAGGACGCCGGGCAGATCGACAGCCTGCGTTTGGAAACGTTCCAAAACTTGGCGTCATCCATGCGCGTGAGTGCTCAAATGCTCGATCCCGATGTCCATCTGTAATTGATTTTTCCTATGACAGCCGTCTCCCAACTGTTCGGGAGGCGGCTTTTTTGCTGCAGAAAAGCCTCGAAACATGCAGTTTGCTGACGTACTGACCAAAACCTTGCCACGAGCTTGACGGGCTGGTCAGCTTTTGGTCAGCGATTGGTTTGACATCGAAAACCAAAATCGCAATTGCGCCGCTTTGCACTTTGACCGCCCAGACAATGGTGGTACGGGCATTCGCCCGGCACTGCCATGAGAGGAGCGGCCGTGAACAAGAGCAAACGCATCGCCATCAGTCTGGTCGCGGGCGTGCTCGCTGCTCTGCTCTGCATGGTTTACGGCTCGTCGATCCGCTCGCAAGCCGAACAGGTCCAGGCTGAGACCTTGGCCAAGTACGGTGGCGATCGCGTCGAGGTATGCGTC
>JAXKGH010000128.1:0-25201 GCA_036550475.1 Collinsella sp.
GATTTAAACCCGTTGATAAAGTACGCGTCGTTGACGTAGACGATGGGAATGAGCAGGACGAGCTCGGTGAGCGCGAGCGTCATGCTGTGGGTGTGGTCGGTGAAGATGCCGGGCAGCGGCCAGCCGAGCATGTGCCCCATGCCTATGTAGAACAGTGGGATGAGGAAGATGATCGAGACGATGAGGCGGGTGCGCATGGCAGAGGCGGCGGCCTCCAACTTTTTGGTCGGTGACTCCATATGGGCGGCGCCGGACCTGGCTTGCGCACTTCCGCTTTGGACAGCGTCGGTGCCCGTGCTGATGGGTGAGGCCGAGTAGCCCGCGCGGTCGACAGCGGTGCAGATGTCGTCGGGGGAGACCTGCGCAGGGTCGTAGTCCACCAGCATAGAGCCGGCGAGCAGATTGACCGCGACGCTTTGGACGCCGTCGAGTTTGCTCACGGCGCGATCCACATGCGCCTGGCAGGCGGCGCATGTCATGCCGCCCACGTCGAACTTATCTTGAGCCATGGCTTCTCCTTTCTGTAGTTCGGTGTTGGAATTGTTAACCTGCCGATACTATACACCCATACCCCCTGGGGGTGTCCAGTACAGAAAGAAATGTATGACATTTCGTTACAGATGAGGATGGATGGTTGGCCGATGGATCGTCCCAACCAATCATCTCAATCTGTAACATCTAGCAGGGAAAATAACCTCTAACTGTTACAGATTGAGACAATTGCCGGGGAGGGGTCCCGTCACGGCAAGATGCCCGCTCCCTAGATACAGAACCCGGGGATCACACAGGTTCGTTTGTTTGGCTTTTCCGCAGGCGTTGCGTACGTAAAGACGTCGCCGTCGTGCCCCACGCGGTTCATATAGAGCGTGCCTTCGCTCTCCGATGTGTCGGGGCTCACCGTGCGCTCCCACCAACAGGTGTCCTTGCCTTTCCACTGGCGGACCATCGTCTCGTTCGTGGAATACGGGCTCACCTTGAGCTCGCGGAAGAGCTGATACTCCTTGCCCTCGCCGTTGTAGATGTCTGCCAGGTAGTGATAGCCCTCGGTAAACGAATCGGGCGGTTGCGTACCGCACAGCTCGACCATGGCGGGCAGCCAAAGGGTTGCGGGCAACTCGCTCAGGCACGATGCGCTGTTGGCGGCGCCCACATTGTTCGAGACCTTCTTGACCCCTTTAATGAGTGCGCGCAACTCGTTGGGCAGCAGCTTAAGGCCGTCGCCGTTGAGCCATTCCCGCAGCTCGCAATCTACCCAGCCGGCGCTCGGCGGTTCAGCTGCAGCGTTGCGCTCGGCAATACCCGCGTCGAACATAAACGTCAGCCCGGCCTTGCCCGTACCGTCCAGAAGCTCATCGTGACGGATGCCCACAAGCTGCGCGCCGACCTCCAGCCCGTTGGTGAGCGTGACACGCTTGGTGCACGGATAGGGGATATGCCCATCAGCGTCGAGCAGGTGGTAACGCTTGGCAATCTCGCGTGCCTCGCTACGGGTCTCGGCGGCCTTAATCTTGAGCGAAATCTCCTGCAGCTGATCCCAGGTGTAGTCGTCAAGTGAACCGCGGATGCCGTCAAGGTAGTCGGGGATGCCAAAGCCATGGGTTGCCGCCCCGATAACGCTGAGCCCCGCAACGGCTGCGATAGCGCCGCCGATAATAAAGCGGCGGCGGGTCATGGCATCGTGGCGGGCCTGATTCAGGATCTCTCGTGCGCGCTCGCCGGCGACGTCGACCTTAAGGTGCGTGCCAGAATCGATATCAATCGCGGCCTCGTCTCCTGTGCCTTCGCGGCCCTCGGATTCGGCATCGGTGAGGTATGCCGAGAGCACCTCGAGCATCTGCTGCTCGGTGGGACGATCGCACTGCTCGACTGAGAGACCCTTCATGATGATTTGGACGAGCGCTTCATCGCCCTCGCAGCGCGGCTCGAGCGGCGCCGGCTTGGTCTTGGTCTTTACGAGATAGAACGAGCCGGTTGCAGCGGCGTCCGTCGACTCAAAGTCAAACGGTTTGCGACCGCTGTAGAGCTGGTACAGAATGCTCGAAAGCGCGTAGACATCGATTGCCGGCGAACGGCGAAGGGCCGCGATGCCTTCGATATCCTGCGTGAGCATCTCGGGCGCGGCGTATGCGGGCGTGGCAAAGCGCCAGATGTCGGCGCGCCGGGTGATCGTGTCGTCGCCGAGAGCCATGGTCGCGGAGCCCATGTCGATGAGGCAGGGGTCAAAGGAACAATCGGCAATCTGCTGCTCGAGTGTTCGGCTGGTGGTGCGGAACATGATATTGGCAGGCGACAGGTCGCGATGGACGACCGGATTCACGAGGCCTTGGGTCATCAAGAGCGCACGAAGCACGGCGTTTCCGACGGCGGCGACCATCTGGGTGGTCAGCCCGCCCGAGGCGTCGTGCGGAAGCAGAGGTAGCGCCTGCTTGAGTGAGGTGCCCTCGACCCACTCCATGAGGATGAGCGGGTCATCCTCGCACGATCCGTAGCCATAGACGCGTGGAAATCCGCGCAGGTGCGAGACGGTACACAGATGACGGTACTCCTCGAACAGCGCGGCGGTGTTGGCCAGGTGCGCTGCCGATTGCTCGGCGGAACGGTCGGGGGCTTGGCCGGAAAGGATGGCGTTGTCCTTGAGTAGCTTGACGGCAAAGACCTCGCCGCTCGTGTTGGTCGCGCGCAGCACGTGCCCGATGTTGCCGTTGTTGCGGTGGGCCGTCTGGAGAATAAGCGTCATAAACCGACGCTTGGCCTCGTCCTCGGCGCTGGGGTCGACCGCCACGGCGGTGTCGAACGTGTCAAGACGGATGAGTTTGTCGCCATAGGCGCTATCGGTAGTATCCATGGCGTTCCTTTGTCTGGCATGGGTTGCCGCACGTATACGTGAGCAGTGCGGATATCGGTAAAGAACCATGATAGCCGCACTGCCCACGTATGCCGCTGAGTATTGTCGTTTACGACGCAGAAGGTAGAAGACGAAAGACGGACGGCGACCGTCTTCCGATCGCCGTCCGTGCTAGTCCACAATGACAAGGAATGTCGTGTAGAGACCCAGATGGAGCCTGTCGCTGTTGGCGATTTCCACGGGGGGATAGACTTTGCCGGGCTCGCGTTGGTCGCGCGGCGGCTCAATCACAATATCGCCGTCGCCCGCGCCCGATTCGAGCACTGTGCCGTTGGTCGATCCAAGGCCCTGGGCGTACCAGTGCTCACCCTCGAGCCAAATGCGAAGATGCTCGCGCGATGCGTCGGCGCCCACATCGGTGATGCTGGGCGAGGTTTTGGGCAAAGAACCAATCACGGTGCCGCGCGGATCGCGTGTGAGGGGATGGATTTGCATGTCGGCGCAGTTGTCGGCATGGGTTCTGAGCAGACCGAGGTTGGGGGCGACGGTGCGCGGCTGTTCCAGGCTGTTCATAAAGCCACGTCCGACGGTAGTTTCGGTGGTGCCGAAGTGCCCGCCCGTCTTGCTGCTGCAAAAGCGCTCGACGGTGGCCACGCCCTGAACGGGATCGGCGAGCGCCCCCGTTGCCACAAAGAGCATAAGGTAAAGCGTGCTTTTCTCGCGCACGGCATTGCCGTCGAAGTTGTCGATGCGATTGAGGGCATTTGCATATAGGCGGCTGTCCAGCTTGTAGCTGGCGAGAGCCAACATCATTTCGTTGGCGGCCGGACCGCGATAGTGCTCGGCGATTGCCCGATAGGCGGCCTCGCCGCCGCCGAGCTTGCTGCAGATTGCCGAGGAAAGGTTGAGTGTGGTGACGGTAAAGTCGCTGTAGATGGAGGGTGCGCACTGGTCAGGCTTGCGATGGACGATGTAACGGGTGAGATACGAGCGGTTGGAAGAGCATTTCTCGAGCAGGGTACTGCCGAGATAAGAGTTTCCATTGATGAGCATTCGGGCGATCTCGAGATGTTTAAGACCGCCGAACGAGCGAATATCGTTATAGAGGACCGAGCAAGGCGTCTCTGCTGCCACGGATACCTCCTTTGATTGCTTCCTAGCCAATATGGCGATAGGAATTAATGGCCCCGGTGGGCGACGTATTAAATGGCTGCACAATAAATAGTGTAACCAAAGCAACATTATAGGCCACATGTTCGAAATTGCAGGAAGACTGAGAGATTTGGTTTGGATTGGACGGAAATCCCCCTCTGTCTTGATCTGTAACATTTGGACCCGATTTTACTCGGTAACTGTTACAGATTGAGACGTTTGTGAACTGTGTCGACCGTTTGTCTCGATCCGTAACACGTAGAGGAAGATTTGCCCTGTAGATGTTACAGATTGAGACAATCAGCCAGCCCCGCCCCGTCCGCCTCGTCATCTGTGGTTTACGTGGGGGCATACGGAGTGCGGGTATACTAACCGGCGGCGAATCTGCTCCATCGCTTAGAGCTGCTGCGTCTGGACGGCGCGTGATAGGGCTGCCAAAGCGATCGCCAGCGTGCTGAGCAACGTCCTCTCTGTGCGCACCTGTTTTTGTATGTATTAGCGCACTACCAAGCACGCCCGCGCGGCCGCATGCCGTGCCCATTGCGCGTGCAGATAAGGAACAACAACATATGCGTAATTCTGTATCCGACGTCACGGACGCCGAGATTCTGGACGAGGCCCGCGAGGCCATGACCCAGGCTGCCTTCGATGCCGCCGATGAGGCCAATGCTGCCCAGACCGTCGAGTCCGCTACCGAGAGCCTGCCCGCCTTTGACGAGCTGGGCCTTTCGGACGAGATGCTTCGTGCTATCGAGAACCTAGGCTACACGGCGCCCACGCCTGTCCAGGCTGGCTCGATCCCCGTGGTGCTCGAGGGCCGCGACCTGCTTGCCGCTGCTCAGACCGGCACCGGCAAGACGGCCGCCTTCTTGCTGCCGACCATGAACAACCTGGAGCACATCGCTCCGCCCAAGCCCGTGCGCGAGCGTGGCGGTCGCAACCGCCGTCGCGGCGCCAAGAAGCCCGAGGGCAACGGTCGCGGTCCCTTGATGCTCGTCATCACCCCCACGCGCGAGCTTGCCCAGCAGATCGACGAGGTCGCGAGCAAGATTGCCGACGTCACTGGCCATGTCGCCGTGACCGTCGTGGGCGGCGTGAGCTACAAGCCGCAGACCGCGGCGCTCAAGTACGGCTGTGACATCCTGGTCGCTACGCCGGGCCGTCTGGTTGACCTGATCGAGCAGGGCGCCTGCCACCTGGACGAGGTCAAGGTGCTGGTGCTGGACGAGGCCGACCGCATGCTCGACATGGGCTTTTTGCCCGCCGTCCGCCGCATTGTGCGCGAGACGCCGGCCGAGCGTCAGACGCTGCTGTTCTCGGCCACGCTCGACGAGGAGGCCGTGGGCGAGATCACCGACCTGGTGAGCGACCCGGCACGCGTGGAGATCGCGCCCGCCACGTCGACCGCCGACACCGTCGACCAGTTTGTATTCCCGGTGTCCATCGAGGCCAAGAACAATCTGCTGCCCGAGTTCCTCAAGAAGGAGGGCCCGGAGCGCACCATCGTCTTTATGCGCACCAAGCACCGCGCCGACAGCTGCTGCCGTCGTCTGGAGCGCAAGGGCATCAAGGCCGCCGCGATTCACGGCAACCGCAGCCAGGCTCAGCGCGAGCGTGCCCTTTCGGCCTTCCGCGACGGTACCGTCGACGTGTTGGTGGCAACCGACGTGCTCGCCCGCGGCATCGACATCAGCGACGTGCGCTACGTCGTGAACTTTGACGTGCCGGCCGAGCCGACCGACTACATCCACCGTATTGGCCGTACGGGCCGCGCCGGCGAGCTGGGCTGGGCCATCACGTTTGTGACCGAGCAGGATGTCGATGAGTTCTACGAGATCGAGAAGCTCATGGACAAGACCGCCGACATCTACGAGGCCGGCGACCTGCATGTGGGCCCCAATCCGCCCGCGGTTGACCCCGAGCGCGATCCTGCGGCCTTTAAGGTGAAGAAGAAGACCAAGCGCGGCAAGTCCAAGAGCAAGAAGAAGCTTGAGCAGGCGCGTCGCGACGGCAAACGCAACGGCGACGATTACGGTGATGTGGCCGGTCGTTCCAACCGCGGTCGAGACGAGCGTCGCGGCGACGGTGAGCGTCCGAGCCGTCCCAAGCGCGGCGGCAAGACCCGCGTGCGCGAGGGCGTTCAGGCTCGCGTGGACGAGGCTGTGGAGAGCGTGGCCCGCGAGGTGGCTGCCGAGGAGCGCGGCGGTGCTGGTGTCGTTGAGCAGGCCCCGCGCGGCAACCGTGCCGAGCGCCGTGCCAAGCAGTTCCAGGGCGAGGCGCATCGCCGTCGCCGCGAGGACGAGGACCGCGGCGGTCGTCGCCGTGTTGAGCGCGAGGACGAGGGCCGTGGCTCGCGTGGCGGCAAGCGTGGTTCGGGCGATCGTCGTCGTTCCGGTCGCGATGGCGAGCGCGGCGGCCGTGATGAGCGCCGTGGCGGCGAGGGCCGCGATCCGCGTGCCAGCCGCGATCGTCGCGATGACTGGCGCAACTACGACGATACCCGCGAGGAGCGTCGTGGCGGCTATCGTGGCGGGCGTGGCGGCAACCAGGCCGGCTCCCGCGGCGGCCGTGCCGGCGGTCGCGATAATCGTGGTAGCTATGGCAATAGTCGTGGCGGCAAGCGCGGCGGCAGCTCCCGTCGCCCCGGTGACGGCGGCGGCAAGCGCAAGTAACATACGCATCGCCCGCTAGAGCGAGGTGAACCAAGGGCCCCGAGCAACTACGCTCGGGGCCCTTTTTGGTGCAAGGGGGACAGGTTCATATGCACCAACGTCTTGAAGTTGCGGTGGAATACGAACTGTTTTGGCCTTTTGAGCGGCTTTTCAGTCCCTATTTCACCGCAACTCATGATTGGTGCATAGTGGCCTGACTCCTTTGTTCCAAAAATGATCCGTTTTCCTCCGTCCCCAAGGGATCATGTGATCCGAAGAGGACGGAGGAAAACGGATCAAAAGGAAAAAAGTAAGGCGTTCCTTTCCACATTGGATATTGCTATTTGGTAACGCGTTTTATCAAATATGGCATTTATCTGCGGTAATGTTCTATTTCACCGCTGAGGACGACGTTTCATACCGCCTGCCGAACCGTGTTGCTGCCAAACAACTTTATAGGTCAGTGTGTTGCGTGTAGCAATTTCGCCCGGCCTCGCCTCCGGGCTGCCATGTGAGAGGGGATCTTATGGCTCGACTGCATGTAATGGAACGCAGCCACGCTCAGACCGTCATGGACGACCTGCACGATGCGCTCGGACGCCGTCTGGCGGTGAGTTCGCTCGCTCCGTGTCCCGTTGAGTTTACGGCAGCGCTCGTCAACCTGTGCTCCACCCAGAGCTGCGGCAAGTGCACTCCCTGCCGCGTGGGCCTGAGCGCGCTGAGCGACCTGCTCGCCGATGTGCTCGAAGGGCGCGCCGATGAGTCCACGCTCAACCTTATTGAGCGCACGGCCCGCACCATCTACCTTTCGAGCGACTGCGCCATCGGCTACGAGGCCGGCGCCATGGCGCTCACGGCCATTCGCGGCTTCCGCGACGACTTTGAGCACCACATCCGTGAGCACTCCTGCGGCTTTGACCGCGAGGCCCGTGTCCCGTGCGTCTCAGGCTGCCCGGCGCACGTCGACATTCCCGGGTACATTTCGCTCGTTGAGGCCGGCCGCTATGCCGATGCCGTCAAGGTCATCCGCAAGAACAATCCGCTTCCGCTCGTCTGTGGCCTGGTGTGCGAGCATCCCTGCGAGATGCATTGCCGCCGTGGCATGGTCGACGACCCCATGAACATCCTTGCCCTTAAGCGTTTTGCCGTTGAGCACAGTGACCTCAACGACCACAAGCCGCATGTAGTGGACAACACCGGTAAGCGCGTCGCCGTGATCGGCGGCGGCCCGGCCGGCCTTTCCTGTGCCTACTACCTGGCCGTGATGGGTCATAAGGTGACCATCTTTGAGCAGCGCCACCACCTGGGCGGCATGCTGCGCTATGGCATTCCCAGCTACCGTCTGCCGCGCGAGCGCCTTCAGGCCGAGATCGACTGGATCTTGAGCGCCGGTATCGACGTTGAGCTCGACCACTCCGTCAACGGCGGGGAGCTCGCCTGTCTTCGCGACGAATTCGATGCCGTCTACCTGGCCATCGGTGCCCACAGCGATAAGAAGCTCGGTCTTCCGGGCGAAGAGGCTCCCGGCGTGGAGTCGGCCGTCAAGATGCTGCGTGCCATCGGCGACGACGAGCTGCCCGACCTGAGCGGCCAGCGCGTGTGCGTCATCGGTGGCGGCAACGTGGCCATGGACGTGGCTCGCTCTGCTGTGCGCTGCGGTGCCGAAAAGGTGAGCATCGTCTACCGCCGTCGCATCTGCGACATGACGGCCCAGGACGCCGAGATCGCCGGCGCCCAGGCCGAGGGCTGCGAGGTGCTGGAGTTGACCGCCCCGCTCGCCATCGAGACGGGCGAGGAAGGTCGCGTGAGCGGCCTGCGCGTGCAGCCGCAGATTATCGGCGAGCCCCGCCGCGGGCGCCCGGCCCCGCGTGCCGCCGCTACGCCCGAGCGCGTCATCCCCTGCGAGCGCGTGTTTGTTGCCATTGGCCAGGACATCGATTCCAAGCCGTTTGAGGAGATGGGCATTGCCTGCAAGTGGGGTCGCGTCGTCACCGATTCGGACGGCGCCGTGCCCAACTTCGATGGCCTCTTTAGCGGCGGCGACTGCCAGACCGGCCCTGCCACCGTCATCCGTGCCATCAACGCCGGCCGCGTGGCTTCGGCAAATATCGACCGCTACCTTGGTTTCGACCACAAGATCAAGCTCGAGGTTGAGCTGCCGACCGTCCAGTTTAAGGGCAAGCATGAGTGCGGCCGCTGCGAGTTGGGCGAGCGCGAGGCCGGCGAGCGTATTCACGATTGGAATCTGGTCGAGCAGGGCCTCACCGAGGAGGAGGCACGCCAGGAGGCAAGCCGCTGCCTGCGTTGCGACCACTTTGGATTTGGCGCGTTCCGCGGAGGGAGGAACCTGGAATGGTAGAGCCCAACAACCCCACTGTCAGCGACAACACCGAAAACGGAGCGCACAACATGGTCAAGCTCACTATCGATAATTGCGAGGTCGTGGTACCCGAGCACACCACGATCCTGGACGCGGCCAAGTCCGTCGGCATCCAGATTCCCACCCTGTGCTACCTGCGCGATCTGAACGAGATTGGCGGCTGCCGCGTGTGCGTGGTCGAGGTTGAGGGCTGCGACCAGCTGGTTGCCGCCTGCAACAACTACGTGCTCGATGGCATGGTGGTCCACACCAACAGCCCCAAGGCCCGCGAGGCCCGTCGCACCAACGTGCAGCTGCTGCTGTCCCAGCACGATTCGCAGTGCACGAGCTGCGTGCGCAGCGGTAACTGCAACCTGCAGACCATTGCCAACGACCTGGGCATTTTCTATCTGCCGTATCAAAGGCATTTGGCGGGCGAGGGCTGGGATTTCGATTTCCCCATCATCCGCGAAAACGACAAGTGCATTAAATGCATGCGCTGCATCAAGGTGTGCGAGAGCGTACAGGGCCTAGGGATTTGGGACCTGACCAACCGCGCCACGCATACCGCCGTGGGCACCCGCGGGCGCGTGCCGATCGGCAAGACCGATTGCGTCGCGTGCGGCCAGTGCATCACGCATTGCCCGACGGGCGCGCTGCGCGAGCGCGACGACACCGAGACCGTGTTTGACGCGCTCGCTAATCCCGACAAGATCGTGCTGGTGCAGATCGCGCCTGCCGTGCGCAGCGCCTGGGGCGAGGAACTCGGCATATCTCGCGAGGAGGCCACTGTTGAGCGCTTAGCTTGCGCGCTACGCCGCGTGGGCTTTGAGTACGTGTTCGATACTGATTTCTCGGCCGACCTCACTATTATGGAGGAGGGCTCTGAGCTGCTCGAGCGCTTGGGCGCCGCCACCAAGGGCGAAGGCGACGGCCGCGGCTGGCCCATGTTTACGAGCTGCTGCCCGGGCTGGGTGCGCTTTGTGAAGGCACGTTACCCCGAGTTTGTCGACAGCCTGTCCACGTCAAAGTCGCCGCAGCAGATGTTCGGCGCTATCGCCAAGACCTACTACGCCAAGGTGCTGGGCGTGGAGCCCGAGCGTCTGTTCGTGGTGTCCGTTATGCCATGCACGGCCAAGAAGGCCGAGTGTGCGCTGCCGAGCATGATGGGCGAGGGCGGCGCGCCCGACGTGGACGTTGCGCTGACGGTGCGCGAGATGGTGCGCATGATCCGCGCGAGCCACGTGAGCGTTGACACGCTGGTCGAGGAGCCGCTCGATACGCCGTTGGGCTTTGGCACGGGCGCGGGTGTGATCTTTGGCGCCACGGGCGGCGTGATGGAGGCCGCCGTGCGCTCGGCATATTACCTGGCGACGGGCAAGAACCCGGATGCCGACTTCGTCACTGACGTGCGCGGACTCGAGGACTGGAAGGAGGCCGTGGCCGATATCGAGGGCACCAAGGTGCGCGTCGCCGTGGCGCACGGGCTGGGTAACGCCGCCCGTCTGCTCGACGCGATTCGCGACGGCCGCGTGGGCTATGACTTCGTCGAGGTCATGGCGTGCCCCGGCGGCTGCGTCGGTGGTGGCGGTCAGCCCATCCACGACGGTTGCGAGCTAGCTGCCGAGCGTGGCCAGGTGCTCTGGGGCCTCGATGCGAACGCCGAGATTCGCTTCTCGCATGAGAATCCTGATGTCCAGGCGTGCTATCGCGAGTTCTTGGGCGCGCCGCTCTCGCCGCTGGCCGAGGAGCTGCTGCATACCGACCATCATGCATGGACGATGCCCAGCGAGGAGGCGTGCTAGCGATGCGTGCGTTTGATGCCGAGATGACGCGCCGAGGATTTGCCTCGGTGCTTGCCGCGGGCGCGTTGTCGCTCGCGCTGGCTGGCTGTGGCGGCGGAGCTGCGGGGGCGGCTGCCACGGACGGCGCCGGTGCTGTCGCAGAGCCGGTCGAGGTGCACGTCGCCTCGCTCAAGGGGCCGACGTCGATTGGCCTGGTGCAGTTTATGGACCAGGCGGACGAGGGCGCCACGGATAACGAGTTCTACTTTGCGATCAACACTGCCGCCGACGAGATCGTGCCCAAGGTCATTCAGGGAGATGTCGACATTGCCCTGGTGCCCGCCAACGTGGCGAGCGTTCTCTACAACAAGACCGAAGGCGCGGTGCAGGTCATCGACATCAACACGCTGGGCGTGCTGAACGTGGTGACGGGCGACGCGAGTGTGGCCTCGTTTGGCGATTTGGCGGGCCATACCGTCTATATGACGGGCAAGGGCACCACGCCGGAGTACGTCATGAACTACCTGCTGGAGCGCGCGGGCCTGACCGACCAGGTGGCGCTCGAGTTTAAGAGCGAGCCCACCGAGGTGCTGTCGGCTCTGCTTGCCGACCCGTCCGCCGTGGGCGTGCTGCCGGAGCCGTTCAAGACCGCTGCCATCGCCAAGAGCGAGGGCAAGCTGTCGGCACCGGTAAGTCTGACCGATGTGTGGGATGAGCTGGCAGGAGACACGGGCTCGCGCCTGCTGACGGGCGTGACCGTGGTGCGCCGTGCCTTTGCCGAGGAGCATCCCGAGGCCGTGGCGGAATTCTTGCGCTGCCATGAGGCGAGCGTTGAGGCCGTGAACGCGGCGCCGGCGGACTGGGCTCAGTCCGTGGTCGATGCGGGTATCGTGGATAACGCCGCGATTGCCGAAAAGGCGATTCCCGGGTGCATGCTCGTGTGCCAGACGGGGAAGGATATGAAGGCGGCACTCGGTGGGTACCTGCAGGTGCTGGCCGATGCGGACGCGAGCGCCGTGGGCGGCAAGCTCCCGGCCGATGATTTCTACTACATGGAGTAGCCCGTGCGTGCGTTTGCTCGACAAATGACAAAGCGTATGAAGGCGGTGGCGGCACCAGGTGCCGTTGCCGCCTTTTGGCTTGCCGTGTGGGCTTTCGCGGCGGCGCTGGTGGCACAGCCGCTGATTTTGCCGGGGCCGGGCGCTGTTGTGGTGGCGTTGCTGCGGCTGGTGTGCGATGCCAGCACATGGACGATTCTGGTGGGCTCGGGTTTGCGAATTTTGGGCGGGCTGGCACTTGCCGCGGTGTGCGGCGGCGTGCTGGCGGGAGTCTCGGTGCGGTCGCGGACGTTTGCCCGTCTGGTGGCGCCGGCGCTTTCGTTTGTAAAGGCGACGCCGGTTGCCTGCGTGGTGGTTCTGCTGCTCATTTGGCTGGGGTCGGCGCGCGTGAGCATTGCAGCGGTCTTTTTGATGGCACTGCCGGGCGTGTATTTTTCGCTGGTCGAGGGTTTGGCACAAGTGGATAAGCCGCTGGAGCAGATGTTTCGTCTGCATGGTGTGCGGGGTTGGCGACTGTTCTTCGCCCATACCTGGCGCGAAGTCCTGCCGTTTGTGCTTTCGTGCGCCCGCGCCGTGATCGGCATGAGCTGGAAGGCCGGCGTGGCGGCGGAGTTGATTGGCATGGCGGCTGGTACCGTGGGCGAGCGCATCTATCAGGCGAAGCTGCTCATTGAGACGGCTGACCTGCTGGCGTGGACCGTGTTGGTCGTGGCGGCATCGTGGGCATGCGAGCGCGTGCTGATGTGGCTGCTGCGGGCTTCGGGTTCCGTGGCATGGCGTGTTGCCGTGCGGACGCATGGACATGGACTGCGCGGGCGTGCGGGGGCCGCGAGCGATGGCGCTTCGGCGGAGCTTGCGCTTGCCGTGGGCGATCGCGCGCCCTGGGCGCCGGCGCTGGACGGTCTGGTGCTTCGCGTTTCTGCTGGTGGGCGCACCTGCGTGATGGGCGCTTCGGGCGTGGGCAAGTCGACGCTGCTTGCGCTGGCGGCGGGCGAGTGCGCGCCGTGCTCCATGGTGTTTCAGGATGTGCGCCTGGTAGAGGGCGCCTCGGCTTTGGATAACGTGCTGGTGTGCGCCGACGCGCGCGTGGATGCCTCGAGTGCCGCAGCCCTGTTGCGCCTGCTGGTGCCGGGGGTCGATGTACATGCTCGTGTGGCCGAGCTCTCGGGCGGGCAGCGCCGTCGCGTCGAGATTGCCCGAGCCCTGCTGTGCCCAGGCGACGCGGTGATTCTGGACGAGCCCTTTACCGGTCTAGATACCGCTGCGCGCGACGCATGCGCCGAGGCCGTGCTCGACTTGCTCGACGGCCGTATGCTGTTGCTTGCCACGCACGATTCCGCTGACGCTCGGGCCCTCAATATCTCGGACATCATCACGCTCTAAATACTTACCCAGCAACAAAATGATCCGTTTTTCTCCGTCTCCATAGGGCCGGGTATGGTATTCTATCTGCGGGGTAATACTTAGGAATACCAAGTAATACTAACGCCGTAGAAACAAACTCCAGATGCGGGCCAATCGGGTTGCCTTCACAGCCCGTCGCCCAGCCGCGTGGCCCGCATCTATCCGCATCACCGTCGTTTCAAAAAGGAAGCGCCATGGCAGAACACATGACCCCGGTTGTCGCGAAGGTCTTGCCCGAGGAAAAGGCGGCCTTCGCGGCGGCAACCCAGCTCGTGGGCACCACGCCGTCCAACGCCATCCGCATGTTTATCGCCGCGTTCAATCGCTGCGGCACCTTCCCGTTCGACATTTCGCCCAACGGGGCCTTTGGCGCTGCGCCCGATTCTCGTCAACAATGACTGTCCCAAACTGCCGGCACTTGGGGACGTTCCTTTTCTGCCGGCAGTTAAGGAACGTCCCTAAGTGCCGGGTTTTGAGGAGGTTGGCATGCTCAATGCGATGATTTGGGCGCTTGCCTGTTTTGGTGCTGTTGCTGCCGATATAGCCCTGAGCGTGGTTCTGTTTTCAGCTCTCGATGCCGTGTCGGCGCTGACGGGTTTCCCGATCGACAATCTCGATATCCAATGGTTCCAGGCTGCCGCTCAGACGGCGTCATTTTTGATGGCGCTGCTGTGGTGGCGTTATCTGTGGCCCCGTTCCTTCATGGCGCGCCGGCAAGGCGAGCGCCCGCTCGGTGGGGGAGCAAGCGCGGCATGGAAGCGCATTGCCTGCGTTGTCGTGATCGGCCTATCCATGCAGGTGGTCATTAGCTACCTATGCGACGGCGTGCTGTCGCTGCTGCCCGAGGTCGCGGCAGACTATAGCGAGCTCGTCGAGGAAACGGGCATGGGCGATACCAGCCTTCTTGCCGTCCTGACCACGGTGCTCGGCGCGCCGTTTTGCGAAGAGCTCCTGGTACGCGGCATCATCTTTGAGTTTTCGCTGCGTGCGTTTAATCCGCAGTGCCGTCCGCTCTGGAAACGCCGGCGCCGCGCGAACGCGCAAGACGGCGCTATAGTGCCCTGGGCGGCCCCGAGTACCTGGGGCGTCGCCGCGGCAATCATGCTGCAGGCGGCGGTCTTCGGCTTTATGCACATGAACTGGGTGCAGGGCTGCTACGCGGGCGCCGCCGCCCTCATTTTTGGTTGGGTACTCGTGACCACCGGAAAGCTTCGCTACACGATTCTGCTGCACTTTGCGTTTAATGCCGGGTCGTATCTCATGGGGCTGCTGTGGTTTGTGAGCACACCGCTCGATGTGGCGGTCACGGTTGCCATCGCCGGCTTTGTGTTGGTAGAGGCGATGCGCTCGCTGCTTCGATTGTGCATTCCCGTGTCGCGCGAAGCTGATCGGTCTGAGTAATAACGCCTTTAATTAGACCGATGCGTCCTGAACACACCTGGCGTTTCGCCGAATGCTTCTTTGAATTTTGAGTAAAAGAATGACATGTTGGAGATGCCGACTTTTCGGGCTACATACTGCACGCTGCGCTCGGTGTTATTGAGAAGATATGCCGCCTCTGTGAGCTGCTGGTTGAGCTTGATTTGCGAAAACGTTTTGCCGGTTTTTTGCTTGATCAAGCTGCTGAGATAGCTGGTGCTATAACCCGTATCGCTCGCAATGCTTTCGAGTGTGCAGTCGCCGTAGCTTCGCTCAATATGATTCAGAATCGACACGATGCGTTCGTCCGACATGATCGCCTGGTTATCAGTTGCGGAGCGTCGGTACAGTCCTCGAATGAGAACAAGGAATAGGCTGACGGCGAGGTGCCTCATGAGTTCATTGGAATAGGCATCTTTAAAGTGATATTCGATAAAGAGCATCTCGATGAGGCGTCGCGCATGTCGGGCGTATTCCTCTGGAAGAATGAGATATTTTCGGGCCTCGCGGTTTTTGGACACAAAATCAAATAGAAGATTCGTTAATGGTGACGCGCCGGGTAGCTGGCTCAGGAACAACGAATCGAACATTTCTTTTTTGAAGACGATCGAAATGACGATATCATGTTCGCCCTTAACGTATGGAACGCTTCTGACTACGCCGGTGTTGCAAATGAGCACGTCGCCCTTTTTAAGGAGTAGTCGCCGTCCGTTGACGATAAACGTGCAGACGCCGTCGTACACGTAGTTAAGCTCCATATCCCGATTGATATGAGGAGGAATATCGGTAAAGCGCGACTCCTTGATAAGGCCCACGGGGTTTTCGTCGAGAGTTTCTTTCCAATCAAACAGATAGACCTCTTCGCCGTTAATGGTTGTGGTTTCCACCCTGTTATATCGCGGGCTGAGCTCTCCCGGATGTGTGCGATGCCACTCTTCGGTCTCGGTATGCGTATAGAGCAGCTGTTTGAGATTCGAATCCATGGGGTGCTCCAGGGGTGAACGGTAGAATCGATGCCTTAAACGGTATTATATCTAAAAAAATGTTATAAACCCACGCTTTCTATGCGATATCTTATGCATCTTGTTCTTCCTAGTATTGGGTTATCCGCTGGAGCATCCGATCAAGGAGGGCAAATGAGTAAGTTAAAACATGGGTTTGACTCCGACTTTTTATGGGGCGGAGCCATATCGTGCTCGCAGGCCGATGGCGCCTGGAATGAGGGCGGAAAGGGAAAGTCGACGCAGGATTGTCGATGGCTGGATGGTACCTGGACTCATGACCAGATTGAGGACAAGCATCAAAACAACCCCTTCTGCCATGACGAACTAATGAACGCTCTCGCAGATGATGGTGTTGAGTTCTACCCGTTTAGGCGCGGTAACGACTTCTATCATCACTACCGTGAGGACATCGCGCTTTTTGCGGAGATGGGCCTCAAGCTGTTCCGCACTTCTATTTGCTGGAGCCGAATCTATCCTAACGGAGATGATCTTGAACCTAACCGCGAAGGCATCGAGTGGTATCGAAGCATGCTGGGTGAGTGCAAAAAGCACGGCATTAAGACCTTCGTCACCATGCTCCACTATGACATCCCGGTAAATCTTGTCACCACATATGGGGGATGGAAGAATCGCAAGACGATTGATTTCTTTGCCCGCTATGTCGAGACAATCGTTACGGAATTGGGCGATCTGGTCGATTTCTGGCTGCCTTTTAACGAGTTCAATGCAGCACGTTTTTCGCCTTGGGACGGGGTCTGTCTGGTCAAAGACGAAGAGGGGGAGAACTTCGATCGAGCCATCTTCCAGTGCCTGCACCACGAGTTCGTTGCCAATGCGCGTGCCGTCGAGATTGTCCATCGTCTTTCGCCCGATACTCCCGTTGGCGGCATGATCGCTCGATTCTGTACGTATCCCGCCACCTGCCGTCCCGAAGATAACATGCAGGCTATTCACGACGACCAGTATTCCAACTGGTTCTATACGGACGTGATGGCTCGTGGAAAATACCCCGCTTATATGAATCGCTATTTCGATGCGTGCGATATCGAGATTCAAATGGAGCCGGGCGATGAAGAGCTCATCGCTCGCAACACGGTCGACTTCCTGGCCTTCTCGTACTACTTTTCCCAGGTATCCACCTGCGATCAGGGATGGGAGAAGACTGCGGGTAATCTGGTCATGGCAAACAAGAACCCTTATCTCGAGACGAGTGAGTGGGGCTGGCAGCTCGATCCCATTGGTCTGAGGGTTACCCTTAACCAGATGTATGACCGCTATGGGCTGCCCCTGTATATCGCCGAGAACGGCCTCGGTACATCTGATGTAGTCGAGGAGGATGGCAGCATCCACGACGAGTATCGAATCGATTATTTGCGCCAGCACATAAAGTGCCTTAAGGAAGCAGTGATCGATGGCGTTGACGTGCGCGGATACATGATCTGGGGATTCATTGACCTTGTTGCCTGCGGTCCTCTTACGATGGACAAGCGCTACGGGCTTATCTATGTCGATCTGGATAATTGCGGCAACGGCACTGCGGAGCGCTCGCGTAAAGACTCTTTCTATTGGTATCAGAAATGTATCGCCACTAATGGCGAGGATCTTGGGTAGGAGTGATTGTCGTGGCAGACAAGAAGGAACTGGCCGCTCGTGTCCTCGAGCTCGTGGGCGGCGCCGATAACGTTGTTATGGCAACGCACTGCATTACAAGGCTCAGATTCAACCTGAAGGACGATAGCAAGGCAGACCTGGAGGCCCTTAAGACGCTTGACGGCGCCTTGGGCGCGCAGGTTAAAGACGGACAGTGGCAAGTTATCATCGGCGCCAGCGTGGGGTCGGTATATGACGAATTGGAGCCCATGCTAGGTGACAGGATGGGTGGCGAGGTCTCCGCCGACGCCGAGCAGCCTGAGCTCCAAAAAGGTTCGGCTCGCGTATTCGATATCATCACCGGCATCTTTTCCGCTATCATTCCCGCACTGGTGGCGGGAGGCATCGTAAAGGGCATCCTGGCTGCTATCGCGGCTTTTGGAATCGACACGGGTGCCGGCGACTTTGCGATATTCAATATGATTTCGGATATCCCGTTCTACTTCTTGCCGTTTTTGCTGGCAATGTCTACAGCTGATAAGTTCCGGGTCAACCGTTCGCTTGCGCTTTGTGTTGCCGGATCGCTGATGTACCCGACCATTGTCAACGCTGTCGGTACGGGCGAGACGCCCCTTGCGCTGTTCGGTTTTGCGGTGCCGATTTTTAGCTATGCCGATTCCGTGTTCCCGGTTATCTTTGGCGTCATTGGCTTGTCTTTTGTATATCGTGCAATCGACAAAGTCGTGCCGGATCTTTTTAAGCTCGTTGTCGTTCCGGCGCTCTCCCTTGCTATCGTGATTCCCGTCAACCTGTTTGTGCTCGCTCCGATTGGTGCCTGGTGCGGTCTTGGTCTTGCCAACGGTATCGTTTGGCTATTCTCGACGTTAGGCCCCGTTGCCGGTTTTCTGCTGGGCTTCTTTATGCCGCTTATCGTGCTCTTCGGCATGCATCAGTCAACGAGCCCTATCCAGATTTCCAATATCGCAACGCTTGGGTATGACTATCTGCTCCCGATCTCTTTCTGCCATAACCTCGCCGAAAGCGGTGCGTCTTTTGGTGCGGCCCTGCGCATGACCGATGAAAAGCTCAAGTCCGCTGCGATGACGTGCGCCTTCTCGGCATTTATGGGAATTTCCGAGCCTGCCTTGTTCACCGTTCAGGTTCCTAACAGGACTCCGCTTATCGCTGCGATGATCGCGGATGGCATTGGCGGCGCGCTCACCGTTGTTCTGGGCGCTAAGTGCTTCGGCTTTGTTATGCCTGGCATTACCTCGTTGCCCGTTTATGCCGATCCAAGCGGCAATCCCATGAACCTGATCATGATTGTCGTCTGCATCGCTTTGACTTGGGTTATCTCTGCGGCGCTCTCGTTTGCGCTCTATGGTCGTTTCGACAAAAAGTAACGACGTTTTGAGATAGACAATATTAATCGGCCGCTCGCCGGGGAATCGTTCTGCGACGCCCCAGCGAGCGGCATTTTATTGGTGGGGCGTGTCGTGTCGCCAACGGCGGCATGCCGCCTCGCCGCGCTAGTTGCGTCTGCCGCCTCCGTTGGCGCCCTGACGCCCCTGTGCCGCGCGATTGCGACCGGCAGTGTTCTGCGCGCGCGACATGCCGCTGTGCCCCTTGCTGCCTTTGGGTCCCTTGCCGGCGGCGCCACCGTGGGCCTTGCCGCCCTTCTTGCCGGTGCCATGGCCACCGCCAGCAGACGTCTCGCCCGGACGCGGGGGCACGGGACGAATCAGGCAATGCTTGGTGTAGCCGATCAAATCGCGGCGGCCGGCCTTTTCCAGCGCCTCGCGCACCAGCTTGTAGTTCTCGGGCTTGCGATACTGGATGAGCGCGCGCTGCATGGCCTTCTCGTGCGGGTCGCGCGCCACATAGATCGGCTCCATGGTGCGCGGATCCACGCCGGTGTAGTACATGCACGTCGACATGGTGGACGGCGTGGGGTAGAAGTCCTGCACCTGTTCGGGCATGTAGCCCATGTCTCTCACGGCCTCGGCAAGGTCCACAGCTTCCTTCATGGTTGAACCGGGGTGGCTCGAGATCAGATACGGCACCACGTACTGCTTGAGTCCGTATTCGCGGTTCAAGCGTTCAAATTTACGGCAGAATGCGTCGTAGACGGCGCGGCTCGGCTTGCCCATCACAGACAGCACGGCGTCGCTCACGTGCTCGGGCGCTACGCGCAGCTGGCCCGAGACGTGATGCTCCAGCAGCTCGCGCAAAAACTCGTCCGAGGCATCGGCCATGGTGTAGTCAAAACGGATGCCGCTGCGGACGAAGACCTTCTTGACGCCCGGTAGCTGGCGCAGGTCGCGCAGCAACTGCGTGTAGCCGCTCTCGTCGACCACCATGTTCTTGCATACGCTCGGCCACAGGCAGCGCTTGTTCTTGCATACGCCGTGCTTGAGCTGCTTGTCGCAGGCAGGGCGGCTAAAGTTGGCCGTCGGCCCGCCCACGTCGTTGATGTAGCCCTTAAACTCGGGGTCGCGCGTGAGCAACTCGGCCTCGCGCATGATCGAATCGTGGCTGCGCATCTGCAGCACACGGCCCTGGTGGAAGGTGAGGGCGCAAAACGAGCACTCGCCAAAGCACCCGCGGTTGGAGCTAATGGAAAACTTGATCTCGGCAAAGGCCGGCACGCCGCCTGCCGCGTCGTAGTCGGGATGCCAATCGCGTGCGTAGGGGAGTTCGGCCACCTCGTCCATCTCGTCGGTGGTGAGCGTCGCCGACGGTGGGTTTTGCACCACATAGACGCTGTTGGGGTAGGGCTCTACCAGGCGATGTCCGGTGATGGGGTCCATATTCTGCTGCTGCACGTTAAAGCTGCGCGCGTAGTTGAGCTTGTCGGCGGCAAGGTCGTCCCAGCTGGGCAGCAGGTCGTAGTCGTAGACCTCGTCGAGCGAGCTGGTGCGGTAGACGGTGCCGTTGATATAGGTGATCTGATCGACGGGCAGTCCCGCGTCGAGCGCGTCGGCGATCTCGACGATCGCGTGCTCGCCCATGCCGTAGATGAGGATGTCGGCGCCCGAGTCGAGCAGTACCGAGCGCTTGAGCTTGTCCTGCCAGTAGTCGTAGTGGGCCAGGCGGCGCAGGCTCGCCTCGATGCCGCCGATGATGATGGGGGCGTCCTTGAACGTCTGGCGGATGAGGTTGCCGTAGACCGTGACAGCTCGGTTGGGACGGTGCCCCTCCTCGCCACCGGGAGTGTAGGCGTCGGTGTGGCGGCGGTGCTTGGTCACCGAATAGTGGTTGACCATGGAGTCCATATTGCCGGCGCTGACGAGAAAGCCCAGGCGCGGCTCGCCGAGCACGGTGATGCTGGCGGGGTCGGTCCAATCGGGCTGGCAGATGATGCCCACCTTGTAGCCGTGTGCGTCGAGTACGCGGCTGACGATGGCCATACCAAAGCTGGGATGGTCCACGTAGGCGTCGCCGCAGATGTAGACAAAGTCGCACTGGTCCCAGCCGCGCGCATCCATGTCGGCGCGGCTGACGGGGAGGAACTTATCGCGGCCCGGTCGCCAGGGGCGGGCGGGCGTCGCTTGGGAATGCTTGGTGCGGGCGACCGTGGCCTGCGCCTTACCGCCACGCTTTTGCTGCTGGCCCTGTTTGCCCTGTTGACTGCGCTGGTTGTTCTGAGCGTGCTGAGGCTTTTTTGCCACGATCCCTCCCGGTGTCTGTATACTGCACGTAATTGTAACCAGTCTTTTTGGGACGGCGCTAAAAAGACTGGTGGAGTACACGAGGCGTCGGGTGTCGGCGCCGCGCCCGCTGTTTGTTTCCAGACTGTGTATCTGCGCGTTGGAGAACCCGTCTCGCGCGCACGCCATGTTGTCAATGGGTTACAGTATGAACGGCGGCTATGTTTCCGCCAACGCACGAGAGAGTCGTCAACAAGGAGGATGCACGACGATGCAGCGTGCCAAACAGATATCGGAGTCCATCGAGCTGGGCATTATCTTGGCGCTCGCCGGTGGCTTTATGGACGTCTATTCGTACATTGGGCGCGATCATGTTTTCGCCAACGCGCAGACAGGCAACATCCTGCTCGTGGGCGTGAGCATCTCGGAGGGCAACTGGGCACTTGCGGGACGCTATTTCTTCCCCGTGGTGTCGTTTGCCGTGGGCATTATGCTTGCCGATCTGGTACACGAGCGGTTTGGCAGCGTGATTCACTGGCGCCAAGTGACGGTGTTCTTTGAAGCCGTTATCTTGCTGGGCGTGAGCTTTATCCCCGGCGGCAATTTCAACCTGCTCGCCAACTGCCTCACCTCGTTTGCCTGCGGTATGCAGGTTGAGAGCTTCCGCAAGATCCACGGTCACGGCATCGCTACGACCATGTGCATCGGCAACTTGCGCAACGCGCTGCAAAACGTGGACGATTACATCATCACCCACAGGCGCGGCTTTTTGGAAAACGGCCTGCTGTACTTTGGCGTGATCTTTACCTTTGTGTTTGGCGCCGTGTTGGGCAACTGGTGTATTGAGCGCATGGGCCTGCACGCCATCGTCGTGGCGAGCTTGCTGCTGTTTGTCGCGTTTGCCATCATGTTCATCGACCGCGAGCGCGATTTGCGCTTACGCTGGAAGGTTGCGGCCGAGGCTTGGAAAGAGGGCTGCCGAAAGTAACCGAATGCGGCAAAGGGGCTGTCCCTTTGCCGCAATATTTTTCATCGTCTGTTGAAACGCTTTAAATAGTTTGACGTTCTCACGCGTTTTTTGTTTCAAAAGCGTTAGGATGGGACTCATAGCGTGGGGCGTAATGGATGCCCCGCACACGATGGGAGGCTATCAATGGCTAATCGTTTCGTTCTCAATACCATCTCTTATCATGGTTCCGGCGCCATCAAGGAGATCCCCGGCGAGCTCCAGCGTCGCGGCTACAAGAAGATCTTCGTCTGCTCCGACCCCGATCTGGTCAAGTTTGGCGTTACCGCTAAGGTGACCGACGAGCTCGACGCCGCCGGCATCGCTTGGAGCCTCTACTCCGAGATCAAGCCCAACCCCACGATTCAGAACGTCAAGGACGGCGTCGAGGCCTTCAAGGCCGCCGAGGCTGACGCTATCGTGACCATCGGTGGCGGCTCCTCCATGGACACCGCCAAGGCCATCGGCATCATCATCAACAACCCCGAGTTCGCCGATGTCCGCAGCCTCGAGGGCGTTGCTCCCACTAAGAACCACGCCGTGTTCACCATCGCCGTGCCGACGACCGCCGGTACCGCTGCCGAGGTGACCATCAACTACGTCATCACCGACCCCGAGAAGGTCCGCAAGTTCGTGTGCGTCGACACCAACGACGCCCCCGAGGTCGCCGTCGTCGACCCCGACATGATGGCTTCCATGCCCGCCGGCCTGACCGCCTCCACCGGCATGGACGCTCTGACCCACGCCATCGAGGGCTATACCACCAAGGGCGCTTGGGAGCTCTCCGACATGTTCCACTTTGAGGCCATCAAGCTGATCAGCGAGAACCTACGCGACTCCGTTGCCGAGGCCAAGTCCGGCCAGCCCGGCTCCGGCCGCGAGGGCATGGCCCTTGGCCAGTATGTCGCCGGCATGGGCTTCTCCAACGTTGGCCTGGGCATCGACCACGCCATGGCTCACACCCTGTCCGCTCACTATGACACCCCGCACGGCGTCGCTTGCGCCATGCTGCTGCCGATCGCCATGGAGTTCAACAAGCCGGTTTGCGCCGAGCGTCTGGCCAAGGTTGCCGTCGCCATGGGCGTTGACACCACGGGCATGAGCACCGACGAGGCTGCCGACGCCGCTATCGCCGCCGTCAAGCAGCTTTCCGCCGACGTGAATATCCCGCACGTCTGCGAGGCCATGAAGGCTGACGAGATCGAGGTCCTGGCCAAGGACGCCATGGCCGACGCTTGTTTCCCGGGTAACCCGCGCGAGGCAACGCTCGACGACGTCATCGAGCTCTTCAAGAAGATCTGCCCGGCTGCCTAACTTGGTTCGGCGGGCCCCTGCCCGTTAGCCCCACAATCGTCCTCGGACATGTCGGAAGCCCCCGCTGCGCACTTCGTGCGGCGGGGGCTTCCTCCGTCCTGCGGAAAGATTGTGGGGCTAACGGCAGGGGGCCGCCGGCTCGTTATCGTGGCGGGCGCAGTTCTGGGGAGCTCGATGGGTCATCTCGCTAGGTAAAAAGATGGCTCGCGGTGGTATTGTTGCTGTGGGTTTAATTCGATATGAAAGGGTGACTTTGGTGTCCAAGATGGATTCTACGCTCTCCTATATTACTGACCAGTTGAAGGCGCTTACCTCGATTGCTTCACCTACGGGCTATACCCGTGCGGCTACTGACTATCTAATGGAAACGTTGCGCGATATGGGCTTTGGCCCCGAGCGCTCCAATAAGGGCAACGTGTTGGTTGAGCTTGGTGGCGAGGGTGAGTCGCTCGTACTGGCGAGCCATGTCGATACCCTGGGCGCCATGGTACGCTCCATTAAGGACAATGGTCGCCTGCGCCCCACGACGCTCGGCGGGCACCAGTGGTCTACGGCCGATGGCGAGAACTGCACCGTTTACACGCGCGATGGCAATGTCTACACGGGCGTGGTCCTCAATACCGAGCCTTCGGCGCATGTGGCCGATGAGCCGGTCAAGACCATCGAGAAGAACATGGAAATCCTGCTCGACGAGAACGTTGACAGCAAGGACGATGTGCTCGAGCTGGGTATTCAGACCGGCGACATCATCGCTATGGATCCGCGTACCACGGTGACGGAGAGCGGCTACATCAAGAGCCGCTTCCTGGATGACAAGCTGTCGGCGTCGATTCTGCTGGGCCTGGCCCGCGCCGTTGCTGGCGGCGAGGTGACGCTTTCGCGCAAGGTGTCGCTGCTCTTTACCGTGTACGAGGAGGTTGGCCACGGCGGTGCCTTTGTGCCGGCCGACACGCGCGAGATGATCAGCGTTGACATGGGCTGCGTGGGCGACGACTTGGGCTGCACCGAGCGCATGGTGTCGATTTGCGCCAAGGATTCGGGCGGCCCCTACAACTACGATCTGGTGACCACACTGTCCAATATTGCGCGCGAGCTGGAGCTCGATTACGCCATCGACGTGTACCCGCATTACGGTTCCGACGTCGAGGCCACGCTTTCGGCCGGCTATGACATTCGCCATGGCCTGATCGGCCCAGGCGTGTATGCGAGCCACAACTACGAGCGCAGCCACATCGACGGTGTGCGCAACACCTTCGAGCTCGTCCGCGCCTACGTACAGCGCTAGCGATGCAGCGGCCTCGGCTGATACGGCAGTACCGACCGAGGCCGTCCTCTCTAAGTTGCGGTGAAATAGGGACTGTTTGGCGGTTTTAAACGCTTAAACAGTCCCTATTTCACCGCAATTTATGAAGGGGATGGGGCTACTTAAGTGCGCCGGTCACGGTGCCGCCGCCGAGGACGACGTCGCCGCGGTAGACGACGACAGCCTGGCCGGGGGCGATGGCGCGCTGCGGCTCGTCAAAAGTTAGCAGCATTTGCCCGTCTTCGCCGCGCGTAAGGGTTGCTGCCTGGTCTTTCTGACGGTAGCGGTACTTGGCGCCCACGCGAATGCCGCCGGCATCGAGTTCTGCCTCCATGCGGTCGGCAGGGGCGCTCCAGATCCAGTCGTCGGCCGTGAGTGCTGTGGCCGTTAGGTCCTCGGCCTCGCCCAGATGCACGGTGTTGTTGGCGGTGTCGACGCCCGTTACGTACACGGGATGCGCCATCGCGACGCCCAGGCCTTTGCGCTGACCGATGGTGTAGCGCAGCGCACCGTTGTGGCGCCCGACCACGCTGCCGTCGCGCCACACAATGTCGCCCGGTGCAGCGGGATGTCCGCAGCGGCGCTCGATATAGCCCGCGTAGTCACCGTCTGGAATAAAGCAGATGTCCTCGCTTTCGGCCTTCTTGGCGTTGGTAAAGCCC
>JAXKGH010000011.1:0-2051 GCA_036550475.1 Collinsella sp.
TCCGTTATATTATCCCTTGCGCGCTTGCGCACCCTTGATCGGGCGTTTAGCTCAGGGGGAGAGCGCTTCCCTGACACGGAAGAGGTCAGAAGTTCAAATCTTCTAACGCCCACCAAATGTTCGCAGCTCAGAGGCTATGTCATCTGGGCTGTTTTGTTTATGTCGCCAAATCCGCCGGCAGTTCCAACCGCCCAACTAGCCAAAAGCCGACCATCTACTTGCCGATCTATCCATCGGCATAACCAATCAGTCCGCACCGCAACTTCTCAGCAAAACGCCGCGATGTCTGCGCCCTGCGGTATCCTTGGGCCACTTGCACCTGCAGCACCAAGGAGCCGCCATGCGCACCGAGCTCGATGTCCCCTTTTCGCACAAAGAAGAAGCCAAGGCGCTGGGCGCCAAATGGGACCGGACCAAGAAGGTCTGGTATGTACCCAGCGGCGTCAACCCCGAGCCCTTTGCCGAGTGGCTGCCCGGTGTTGACCGATCCGACCCCTCAGCGCCGTATATATATCTAGTACTGGGCAAGCGCGAGTGCTGGAAGTGTCACAAAGAGACCTCGGTCGCGGCCTTCGGCATTCCCTATCGAACCGATGACGGCAAGGCCATCGCCATTGCGCACGCGCCCAACAAGGCCGGACACATTGCCATCGACACGGCCAACGCCAACGCGCTCGCCATCGTGCCCGCTCTTGGCTGCGCGCCGGGCGAGATCCGCGACTACCTTCATAAGCGCTGCGGCTACAAGCCCGTAGGCGCGCGAGCCTCCAAAGCCCCGTCGCTCGGCAACACCTGCACCAGTTGCGGCGCGCTGCAAGGCAGCCGCTATCTGTTCGAGGAGCCCTCATCCCCATTTGCCCTCACTGCCATCAACAAGCTGCCGGCACTGGAGTTTGCGCGCGTCGAAGTTGCCGGCGTCTTTGGCGTCCCGGCCACGCGCACCGACTTTGACCAAGCGCTCTTTACCTGGGCACGTGACCATCACGCCGAGTTCCACAAGCAACTCGGTGAGGGGATTTATTTGTAGAGGCAAAAGACACTCACAGCCAACTCCTCCGCATCACCTATCCCTCGTCGCCGGCGTCATACACGATATCGAGGCCACAAACAGGGCATTTCTCCGGATACACCGGCATATGAACGCCTGTCTGTTTTCTCACTTCGTCGCTGAGTCTGTCGCGCGCATCGATGAACCGAATGTCGAGACACGGTATTTGCGAGCCGCAGCAAGGGCAGGTGACGACAAACGACCCGCAATCAACCTCTACGCTCGGAAACATATTGTTGTCTATAAGGGCACACGGCAGTTTTCCGTACTTCCCCATCGCAATATCGCCTCGCCAGCTCATACATGCCCCTTCTCGCTATACAAATCAGGAAGAGCATGCACCGGCGGGCGGGCGCGAGATTGCATCGCCACGCGATCCGATCAAACAACACGATCGTCAAAGAATGCCAAAGCCAAATACGCTAATACGGCAGAAGCCCCGCCTTTTCACGCTTCTTTTCCGAGCGATCGAACTCAATGCGATGGGCCTCAAGAAACACCGTATCGGGTCGCCACTGACGCTCATTCGGCTGCCTTAGCGTCGCACCCGCAAAGGAAGCGTAGTCGGTCTTATCCAGCAGGTACGATCCGCACAGCCGATATTCGCCGCAAACAGGCTCAAACGAAATCAGGTGAGCATCAAATAGGGAATGAAGATCGCGCCGAAGCAGAATGCCGTTGCTGGCAACCTGCGATTTGGGTCCCGAGTAATTCTCGATATGTGCAGCCTCCAGAGCTTCGCTGACGCCGCAGTCCGACACCGCGCAACGGCCATCATAGGCGGCAACGAGCTGCTTGCGGAACCATTGCTGCCCCAATCGCTCGCGCCTTAACGCATAGCGGACCTTTTCGTCGTCGGTCACACCCTGTCCGGCAAACTCAATATCGACGGGTATGTGCTTCAGATAACTCATGTCGGGCGCAAAACGAGGGTCCGGTCCGCCTTTATGAACAGGACCGTGCAGAACAAACCATCCGTTTTCGGGCTCGAACCGCTCAACAA
>JAXKGH010000129.1:0-2707 GCA_036550475.1 Collinsella sp.
GCCGATGATGATGGCGATCAGGGCGACGCCCAGGACGGGCACGTTGGCGTAGGAGCACAGCAGGAAGCCCAGGAAGTAGAAGGGCACGAGCTGCTTGGTGAGCACCAGGCGGCCGAGCATGGCGAAGCCCATGGCAGGCAGTAAGTTGGCGGCAACGCCAAAGCCAGCAAGGACAAAGGGCGGGATGAAGTCGAGCAGGCCCTGGATGGCGTCAGCACCCAGATAGAACGACAGCGAGCACAGCAGGAACGCCATGATGATACCGGTCAAACCGATCAGGAAGTGCATCGCATAGACGCCCTTAAGGTTGCCCTGGCCGGAGAAGACATCAGCGCGGTCAACCAGGATCGGCAGGGCGGCGTTAAGGATGTTCTTGATGGCAAGGCACAGCGTGGCGATGGGCATGGCAAGCGCGATGGCTGCCTCAGTGCTCTGGCCCAGCTGGATAGCGAAGGCGCAGGCGAGCACGCCGCCGATCGTCTCATCAGGCGGCACGTAGGCGCCGATGGAGATCGAGCCCATGAACAGCAGCTCCAGACTCGCACCGATCGCGAGGCCGGACTGCAGGTCCCCCAGCACCAGGCCCACGAGCGGGCACAGGACGATGGGGCGGAACGCATAGAGCGTACCGAGCTGGCAGTCGAACTTACCAAATGCGGCGATAAGTCCGATGAGGATTGCTTGGGTAAGCATATATCCCCCTTTCCTAATAGGACACTACGAAGAGCTCAGACTCTTCGAAATTGAACGCCTAGAGCACGCTGGCGCAGTCGACCTTGGGGTCGTCGGCCAGGGGTCGAATCTCGACCTCGACGCCACGATCCAGCATCTCGCGCACATCGGCTTCCTCGGCCGCGGTCAGGAAGATCTGACGAGAGACCTGACGAGCATCGGGACGCTTCTCGTCCTTTGGCTTGGTGTTGCCCAGGTTGACCGACTTGATCTGCGGGCAGCCCTCAACAAGCTGCTTTGCCTCAGCAATAGTGGCGACACAGATGATCATCTTGTACTTGTCGGTCACGCCCGAGTTGATAGCTTCGATTGCATGCTCCATATCTTTGATGACGAGCTTGCAGCCGGCAGGCTTGCCCATTTTGAGCGTCGTCTTCCACACCGGGTCGTTAGCGACCTTATCGCCCACGCAGAAGATGCAGTTGGAGCCAAGGCCCTGAACCCAGGAAACTGCGACCTGGCCATGAAGCAGGCGATGGTCAACGCGAAGTAGCTGAATCATAATGTGACCCCCCAAAGGTCTTGTGCCGTCTTACGGCGTGTCAGTAGGTGCTGCGGATTAGAACTCTTCTTCCTCGTCGCCATCGACCAAAAGATCGTTGACAAACTTCACGCGCGTATCGTCCGCAGCGACGATGGCGCGAATCGTCTCCTCAACCGGCGCCGACTCGTCAGAGAACAGCAGCTGGATGAGGAGAGGAAGGTTCATGTTGGTAACGAGGTACGTGCGGGGACGCGTCTGGACGATCTTGGTGAACTCGTTGTTGACGCTGCCGCCAAAGAGGTCGGTGCAGACAACGACATCATCGTCAGCAGACATGCCTGCCAGCAGTTTTTGGGCCTCCTCGGCCACGTCCATGCGGCCATCGACGAACATCGAAAGATCGTGGACGTTGTCGCGAGCGCCCGAGAGCAGCTCGACGCTCTCCTTGATGCCGGTAGCGAAGTGCGCATGGCTGGCGATGATGTACTGTCTCATTCTGTGTTCCCCTCAATAGCCCGGCACGTTCCCGCACCCGTTTTCTTTAGTAGTCGAACTGGTGATAGTAGCGACGGTACTTGAGGTTGTGCTTGGTGACCGTCTCGTAGTAGCGAGCCAGGCGGTCGGTCACGAGCACCGTCAGAATCCACGGGGAGACGATGACGCGGAACTCGTCGTCAAGGCCGGGGATCGCGAACTCGGCGGTGTCGATGATGTTGATGTCGGTGTCGCCGGTCACACCGCGGGTCAGGAAGGCGCGGACGCGCTCGTCGAGCTTGCGGTTCTCGTCCTCGCCCATGAACAGGAAGACCGGGACGCCGGGCTCCACGAGCTCGAGGGTGCCGTGGAAGAAGTCGGCCGAGGTGATGTAGCGGGTGCGCTTCCACTGCATCTCCTCGAGGATGCACATCGAGAACAGGATCGTCTCGCCCCACAGGGCGCCGGAGCCGATGAACATGGTGTAGGGGGCCAGGGCGTACTTCTTGGCGAGCTCCTCGGCGCGCGGCTCGAAGCGCTTGCGGATGTCGAGCATGTCCTTCCAGATATCCTTGGTCTGCTCGATAAACAGGTCAAACTTGGGGAAGCAGCCGCGGCGGTTGAGCAGGCGCAGGCCGAAGCAGTCGGCGAGGTAGTAGCCCTTCTCACAGCCGCCCGAACCATGGTCAGAAGCCATGGCGACGCAGTTCTCGGCGCCGACAGCCTGGCCGATGGGGCCCTCGGGCTTGGTCATGGCGTAGACGCGAATGCCCTTTTCCTTCATCTTCTTGACGGCCTCGAGGACCTCGGGGGTGGTGCCGGACTCGGAGGCGGTGAGCACGACGGACTTCTCGGTCATGCGCTTGTGGCCCATGACGTTCCACTCGGCGGCGTGGATCAGGTAGACCTCGAGGTCGCGGTCGCCGAACTTGTTCATGAGGTACTCGAGCTGCATGAGCTCGTCCCAGGTGCCGCCGACGCCCATCAGGAACACGGCGTCGTAGCCCTCGTCGGCGA
>JAXKGH010000130.1:0-2039 GCA_036550475.1 Collinsella sp.
CGGCATCATGCCCGGCATGCTCGGCATGATCGCCTTCTGGCTGTACTACTGGCTGCTGTCCAAGAAGATCAACCCCATGGTGCTGATCGTGGCCACCATGGTCGTGGGCATCATCGGCGCGTTCTTCGGCGTGCTGGCGTAGGTTCCTGCGTTCTATTCTGCCCCCAAGGGAAACGGCGACCCATTGCGGTCGCCGTTTTTTATTACCGAAAGCTAGCTGGAGGTGCTTCGTGATTCGATCTGACAATCCACCCGATAATGGCGTGAGCGGGGCGATGTATCTATTTGGCACGGCGCTCTTGTGGAGTTTTATCGGCATCTTCGTTCGCGCCAATTCGCAGTCAGCTCTTTTGATCGGTGCCGTTACGGCAATATTTATGGCGCTCTTTATCCTGCTCGTCGGCAGGCCCGTCCTCCGCGTCAGCCGTCTTATTGTCCTTGTGGCCGTCTGCAACTTCGTGACGGGCACCACGTTTAATTTTGCCAACCAGCTCACGACGGTCGGCAACGCGATCGTCCTGCAGTACACCTCGATGATCTTCGTTATCGTGTATCAGTCGCTCGCAACTCGTACGTTGCCCTCGCCTGCGAAGATTGCCTCCGTGGTGGTTGCTTTTACGGGTATGGGACTGTTCTTTTTAGGCGATTTGAGCGCCGAGGGCATGCTCGGCAACCTGCTTGCCGTCATTTCGGGAGCCACCTTTGGGCTGTGTTTCTTTTTGAACTCTCGCCCCGATGCGTCGCCCATGGTGTCCTCGCTCATCTCCTGCGGTATCTCGATGCTGCCGATCGTCTATTTTGCCGGCGACCTAGGCTCCGTAAAACCCTTTGAGTGGGGGCTTATGCTGGTGCATGGCCTTTTTTGCAGCGGCCTTGCGAGTGTGCTGTATGCCAAGGGGATTGCGCGAACCAACGCGTTTGCGGCCAACTTGGTTTGCATGAGCGAGGTCGTGCTCGCTCCCTGCTGGTCGGCGCTCTTCTTTGGCGAGGTCTTTCGCTGGAACGAGTTTTTGGGCGCGGCGATTATCGTTTTGGTAATTGTAGGCAACTTGGCATCCGATGCCTTTGGCGATGGCTTTCTGGTGGCGCTTGTCCGCCATCGAAACAAAGAGCGCGCCTGATGAGATACGTCTGCCGTTTACGGTAAAAAACACCCCGCTGAGCGAGTGGTATTAAATAGCAAGAACCTGCATATCTATAATTGGTATCAAATCATTTGTGCCTGGCATGGGTGTTAGCAGCACACCAGGTACGCTTCGAGCCGTGGAATCGAACTCCCGGAATTGATATCAACAACGCGCGCGACGGGAGTGACGACGGTTCGAGATTCCTTATTGGGAGGAATTATGCTTGTCCAAGCAATCCTCGTCGGCTTAGTCGGAGCGTTTGGATGCCTCGACTACCAGCTCGGCACCCTCTACGCGTTCCGCCCCATCGTCCTGTGCCCGCTCGTGGGCCTGGTGCTGGGGGACCTGCAGACCGGCCTTGCCGTTGGCGCCAGCTTGGAGCTACTGTTCATGGGCTCGATCTCCATCGGCGCTTACGTACCGCCTAACGAAACCGTCGGCGGCGTGCTCGCCTGCGCGTTTGCCATTCAGCTCGGTCAGGGTACCGAGACGGCCATTGCGCTCGCCATGCCCATCGCCGTCCTTTCGCTGACGATCGGCAACATTACGGATGCTGGATTCTCGATCATTGTTGACATTGCTGACAAGTGCGCTGCCAAGGGCAACCTCAAGGGTATCTACGCGGCGCATTGGAGCATGGGCCTCTTTGGCTGCCTTGAGTACTTCCTGCTGTGCGGCGGCGCATTCTACCTGGGCTCCGACGCCATCCAGGGCCTGCTCGACTTCATCCCGACCTTTGTGATCGATGGTTGCGGCGTTGCAGCCAACATCCTGCCTGCCATGGGCTTCGCCATGCTCGGCCGCCTGGTGCTCACCAAGCAGCTCGTGCCCTTCTACTTCCTGGGCTTCCTGCTGTGCTCCTACGCCAACGTGCCCGTCCTGGGCGTCGCCCTGATCGCCATCATCATCGGC
>JAXKGH010000012.1:0-2926 GCA_036550475.1 Collinsella sp.
CCCGCGACCTGTTCGAGGGCGCTGCGACCGTGCTGCCGACGGCCCCGATGACCTGCGCCATTACCGGCTCGGGTGGTCTGCTGTTCTCCCAGTGGCTCGACCTGGAGTTTGTCCAGGAGGTCATCGCCAGCAAACGTGCCGTCGAGACCCTCATCCCGGCCACCGATGTCGCTATCGAGCTGGGCGGCGAGGACGCCAAGATCATCTACTTTGATAACGGCATCGAGCAGCGCATGAACGGCACCTGCGCCGGCGGCACGGGCGCGTTCATCGACCAGATGGCCACTCTGCTACACACCGACGCCAGCGGCCTTAACGAACTCGCGGCCAACGCCACCACCATCTATCCCATCGCCAGCCGCTGCGGCGTCTTTGCCAAGACCGACGTCCAGCCGCTGCTCAACGAGGGCGCCCGCCCCGAGGACGTGGCGGCCTCCATCTTCCAGGCTGTCGTGACCCAGACCATCTCGGGCCTGGCGTGCGGCCGTCCCATCCGCGGCAACGTTGCCTTCCTGGGCGGCCCGCTGCGGTACCTCTCCGAGCTGCGCCACCGCTTCTACCTCACGCTCAACCTGGACGAGGAACACCGTATCGTGCCCCAAAACGCTCACCTGTTTGTGGCGAGCGGCGCCGCCATGGCGCACGAGTCCAACAAGCTCAGCACGTTCCCGCAGCTCATCGAGGCTATCGACAGCCTGGGTGACACGCAGGGTGCCGAGGTCGAGCGTCTGGATCCGCTCTTTGCCACCGACGAGGACTTTGCCGAGTTCAAGACCCGCCACGACCAGGAAGTCGTCCCCAAGGGCAAACTCGACGGCTACACCGGCCGCGTGTTCATCGGCATCGACGCCGGCTCCACCACCATGAAGGCCGCGCTCGTGGGCGAGGACGGCCAGCTGTTGCACACCTGGTACGGTAACAACAACGGCGACATCCTGGGCACGGCCAAGGTCATCATGGCCGATTTCTACAACCACATCCCCGCCGGTTGCACCATCGGCCACGTGACCACTACGGGCTACGGCGAGGCGCTGCTCATCGAGGCCCTTAAGGCCGACTCCGGCGAGATCGAGACCGTCGCGCACCTGCGCGGCGCCAAGGCGTTCCTGCCCGGCGTCGAGTTCATTCTGGACATCGGCGGCCAGGACATGAAGTGCCTGCGCGTCAAGGACGGCGTTATCGAGCACATCATGCTCAACGAGGCCTGCTCGTCGGGTTGCGGTAGCTTTATCGAGAGCTTCGCCGTGTCTATGAACATGGACGTGCGCGCGTTCGCCGATGCCGCCATCCATGCTAAGGCTCCCGTCGACCTGGGCAGCCGCTGCACGGTCTTTATGAACTCGCGCGTTAAGCAGGCGCAAAAGGAAGGCGCCACGGTGGGCGACATCGCGGCCGGCCTGTCCTATTCCGTCATCAAGAATGCCCTGTTCAAGGTCATTAAGCTGCGCGACCCCAAGGAGATCGGCAACCAGGTGATCGTCCAGGGCGGCACCTTTATGTCCGATGCCACACTGCGCGCGTTTGAGCAGCTCACGGGCGTTCACGCCGTGCGTCCCGACATCGCCGGCTGCATGGGCGCTTACGGTGCGGCCCTGCTCGCCCGCGATCGCGCCGGCGCTGACGGCACCTCGACCATCCTTTCGGCCGAGGACATCGCGCACCTCACCGTGACGCAAAAGCATGTCCGCTGCGGCCGTTGCTCTAACAACTGCCAGCTTACCGTCAACGACTTTGGCGGCGGCAGGCGCTTCATTACCGGTAACCGCTGCGAGAAGGGCGCCGGCCATAAAAAGCAGAAGACCGAGGCCCCCAACCTTTTCAAAAAGAAAAACGAGCTGCTCTTTAACCGCGAGGTCCTGAGTCCCGACGACGCCCCGCGCGGCACCGTCGGCATCCCCCGCGCACTCAACATGTACGAGAACTACCCCTTCTGGCACGCGTTCTTTACGCGCCTGGGCTTTAGCGTGCAGCTGTCCGACCAGTCGAGCAAGAAGACCTACCAGGCGGGCATCGAGTCCATGCCGTCCGAGAGCGTGTGCTATCCGGCCAAGATGAGCCACGGCCACGTGATGAACCTCATCGACCGCGATGTCGACTTCATTTGGATGCCGTGCGTGCGCTGGGAGCGCAAGGAGGATCCGACGGCTGGCAACTGCTATAACTGCCCCATCGTCATGAGCTACCCCACGGCGCTGGCGCTCAATATCGACGAGATTCGCGAGCAGAACATCGAGTTCCTGTACCCGTTTGTGCCCTATCACGACAAGACCGAGCTCAAGCGCCGTCTGTACCAGGTACTCGCCGTCGACCGTGTGGCCGATGCTGAGGCCGGTCGCGGTCGCGTGCGCGGTCCCAAGATCACGCGCTCCGAGGTCGATGCCGCCGTCAACGCTGCTTTTGAGGCCGATGCGCGTTTCCACGAGGATATCCAGACCATGGGCGAGGAGGCTCTTAAGTGGGTCGAGGACCATGGCGGTCACGGCATCGTGCTCGCCGGTCGTCCCTACCATAACGACCCCGAGATCAACCACGCCCTGCCCGAACTTATCTCGAGCTTTGGCTTTGCGGTCTTTACCGAGGATTCGCTTGCGCATCTGGTAAAGCCCGAGCGTCCGATTCGCGTCGTCGACCAGTGGATGTACCACAGCCGCCTGTACGCCGTCGCCCGTTTTGTGACGATGCGCAACGACCTGGACCTGATCCAGCTCAATTCCTTCGGCTGCGGCCTGGACGCTCTGACCACCGATCAGGTGCAGGAGATTCTGGAAGCCAGCGGCAAGATCTACACCGTGCTTAAGATCGACGAGGTGTCTAACCTGGGTGCCGCGCGCATCCGCATCCGCTCGCTCATGGCAGCGCTCAAGGACCAGGAGGCCGAGCGCCTGGCCGATGCCACGGCCGCGGGCGAGGCCTACGAGCAAGGCGA
>JAXKGH010000131.1:0-5448 GCA_036550475.1 Collinsella sp.
ACCTATGATCGGAACCCGCACCTCATCGTCCTACACCCCGCACGTCGACGTCGCCCCCGCCGACCGCCCACTCATCCTCGTCGCACCGCGCTGGGAAGAGGCAAAGCCGTTTTTAAGCGAGACGCTCTCCCCCAACGAGGAAATCGCAAGCGTCTTTGTCGATGCCATCCTTGCCGCCGGCGGCCTGCCGCTGCAGATGTCCATCACCGAGGACATTGAGGTCATTCGTCATTACGTCGATATCGCCGACGGCATCGCCATTCCCGGCGGCCCCGATGTTAACCCCAAGCGCTGGGGCGACGAGCGCCCCTACGACCCCACACTGTGCTGCGAGATTCGCGACCGTTTTGAGTTTAAGCTGGTTAACGAGGTGCTCCGCGCCAAAAAGCCACTCTTTGCCACCTGCCGCGGCACGCAGCTGCTCAACGTCGCCACCGGCGGCACCCTGTGCATGGACGTGCCGAGCCTGGGTGCGCGCGAGGGTCGCACGCAGTGGCGTCACACCCACGTGCTCAACGATCCCGTGCACCCCGTCGAGGTCGTGCCGGGCTCGCTGCTGGAACGCGCGGTTGGCGGGCACAGGCTGATCCAGACCAACTCGGCACATCACTGCTGCGTCGATCGTCTGGGTAAAAGCACGCGCTTGGTCGCCAAGGCAACCGACGGCGTTCCCGAGTGCATCGAAGTCGAAGGCCAGCCTTTCTGTCTGGGCGTGCAATGGCATCCCGAGTACACCTGGCAGACGCTCGAGACCGACTTTAACCTGTGGAAGTCGTTTGTCGAGGCAGCAGCAAAGGTTAAGCAGGCACGCTAGCTCGCGAATCACACAGGCTTAAACCTTCCATGCCAGGGGGGCGGACACCAGCAACGGTGCCCGCCCCCCTGTATTTGGTATGCTCGGTATGATTATCCCTCACAAGCAATCAAAGAAATCTTGACCGCAATCGGTCGACGGTAAAGCAAATAGCAAAAACACTTGCTACGTTTATGAGGCAGTCAATTAAAATCGAAACGCATTGACCATCCCCCAACGGGGTCACGCCGCAAATCCACATGAGCATCGAGGACGGAAGCAGAAGCATGGAATTGGCCCCGAGCTGTATGTAGATCGCTACGACGTTGACAAGCAGCAGCATGCCAATCGGACCGAAGCCGGACCCAAAATAGGAAACAACGATTACGCAACAAACCACATATGCAAGGCAGGCAGCGGCAGCAAGAACAAGTCGATAGCAAAATACATGCAGGTTGAAATACTGCTGGGCATCCAAAACGATTACGCAGTTAAGACAGTACAAAACGACACTCGACAGGATAAACGCGCCCAAAAGGGCAAAAGAAGACAGCACCACTCGCGCAACGATAGCGCACACACGCTTCCCTCCCCGAGCCTCCGACAACACCCACGGTTCCTCAATAAAGCCCGAACTGACAAAGCGCGGCACAATGCAAGCCGCGATGAACGGAAAGAACAATGCATGAGCCAACGGGGCTACGTTGAACAGCAGACCGCGAAAAACCTCTGCATTACCAAATAGAAGAACATCCTCTGCCGATAGCCGAAGCGTCGGGTCTGGGAAAAAGCCCAAGAAACTGTTCTCACGGAGGCTACAGAACCACATCGGGAAAGAAGTAAGCTGCAATACCACCATGTATGCATAAATTACCAGGATTAAGGCGTACGCCCATTTGCTCACATGCTTCAATTCTGACTGGAGAAGTCTTTTAATCTGACGAGCCATTGAGCACACCCCCAGCACGAAAGCTCACGAGAGCGTAAATCAATACCGATAGACAGCTGGCTGCCACGCCATATCCCAGAAGCGTCAGCTGCCCCATATCGCTATACCCAAGGGCACATCCAACTCCAAGGTACGGCCCCGGAAGAAAGAAGATCCATCGCAAGGACGGTATGGGCGTCTGAAGGTAAGTTCCGTAGAGCGTCAAGCTCATGACAAATCCGATTATTACCACAGCCCCGCTAAATACAGCGCTGCCTGTGATCCGATAGATGGTCACCGTCTCCAGCGCAACCGATATCACCAATACGGCGTTGACTATCATTGCGGGCAAAAATGCAGTTAGCATGTCGTGCGAGTAGTTATGCCCTCCACGTATTATGGCTATTGCAAAAAGAAGAAGGCAAAGCGCACTATATGCTGCGCCGATTATTAAAGCAGACGAAAGTACATGTGCCAGAGCCCCATTAAAGCGGGCAAGACCTCTTGCTGAAGAAATTCGGTACCCCTCTTTATAGCCATGCTCCTGTAAAATTGCCAGGCAAACGATGAGCGGAACGAACAGGGAGGTGCCGGCAAAAGCACTGCGCACAAGGGACTCATCGGGTGCAGAAGGATCGATTACATTCCAGCAGAAACCAATTTCCTCCCCAAAAACGCTATTGCCAAAGGCGAGCAACGTTGTTCCGTTTTTTAGAAAGACACAGAAGAGAAGGCCGAACGCCAGCATAAGCGTAAGACCAAACTTCGCCGGAAACATCCTGTGCAAACGCATCATATCTGCCTTTATGGGATGGATCGCCCGCTTCATAGCGAGACCGCCTTCATCAAGCGCCTGTAATACTCTTTTAGGGACGATGCCTCATCCCTTATGACGTCCATCGGTTCCTTTTTCAGCAGTTCGCCGTCATGGATAAACACGCAACTTGTTGCGACTGATGCCAACTCATCCAAATCATGGCTAGAGATGAGCATGGTCTTACCCTGTTCTCGATTCAATCGACCGATAAGGTCCCATATACTCTCGATGCCCAGCGGGTCCAACCCGTTTGCTGGCTCATCAAAAATAAGCAGATCAGTGTCACCCAACAAAGCTGTAGCTATATCCAGCCGCCGTTTCATTCCCAGAGAAAAACTGCTCACGCTCTTTTTCTCTTCGACGTCCAGCCCGGCTAGGCTCAAAACGCGAGGAATCTCACGATTCGCATCAAGCCCCCATTCCGAACATCGGATTTGGAGATTCTCAACCGCACTGAGGGATTGGTATGCTCCGCTGGAATCTGGCACATAGCCGACACGCGTCCGCATCAGGCCAAGCTCTCTTTTTGATTTGCCTCCAAAGAGCTCCACGCTCCCCGAAGATGGCTCGCAGAGGCCCAAGACGATTTTAATAAGCGTGCTTTTGCCCGCACCGTTTGCACCGACAAGGGCACAGAGCTCAGACTGATGCACCTCGAAGGAAACGTCATGCAAAACGTGCCGTTTCCCGTAGCGTTTTGAAACTTTTGATAGCTTTATCGCTGATGCGTTCATTGGACCCCCGTTCTGCTTGATAGAAAAATCGCTCATATCGTTCCTTCTTTCCTTTATTGTTTTCCATTGCTGTTATTGTTTTTCGATAACTCATATTTGTCAAGATAATCTAAAAGAAGGGACCCGTGTTAGACACGGGTCCCTTCACGCTGATACTTCGTTTTAGTTGTTTGCCTTAAGCTACTCGTCACTCAAATCGACAGCAAAGACTGATGTCGGAAGCGACGCCTCATTGCCTCCGCCGTCCCGCATCTGTCTCACGACATTTTTTGCGCGCTCGACAATAAGCTCCTCAAGCTCTTTCTCACTCACCCGCCGAATAATATCTCCCGGTTGACAGTCAAGTTCATCGCAAATATCGAGAAGCGTCTTAAGGCGAATAGCTTTAATTTTTCCGTTTCTTAGCTTAGAAATATTAGCCGGAGTATGCCCCGTGGCACGAATCAGATCAGCACTGGTCTTTCCGGTCTTAAGTAGCTGCGTCTCAAGCTCGATGATGAGATAGCTCATGCTTCCTCCTACACAAGCTCGTCAGACTGCTCTTGGAGCAGCGAGGCATAACTCCAGATCACCGAGATACACAGACAGACAGCCGCGCCGATAAGCGACCCCGCATCAAAGGCAACGCCTTGGCAAATCTCAATAACGAAGGAATGAGGCACGACGTAAAGCTCCAGCCCACCAATGGTAAGATTGACCGATCCGTAGGCACCAATAAGCGAAACCGCGGCGTTAACAGCAAAGGCAAGCGCAAGAACACGGATAAGCCGCACATGCGTCTTGGTAAAGGGCGAGACGCCTCGCGAGATGTTACGGCTGATCCCACACAGAACGACAAGCGAAATACCCACGACGAGTGCCAGGCACAGTCCGCTTGGGATAACGATGCACCCGCCATCGAGAAGCGTCACGACGCCGAAAGAATCGACAGAGGCAACGTTTGCAACCGCATACCAGATCACGTAAACAACCAACGCGGCAAAAGCGACGAGCATCCCTGCAAAAACGGCTGCCATGCAAAAGCCAAGCTTCCTGATATTTTCGCCCGCCTTGGCCATACGCTGAACGCTGTTAGACATACACTCACCCTCATCGACTCTATCGTTATTCGAACAGTTTATCGAACAACGATATTGATTGCATGCGGAAAGCCCCGCCAGTGCGCATAGGCCATTTACTAACCCGGAGGGGTGAGCGTGGATTTTTGGACACATATCGAACGAGAGTGGATAATCTCCCACTTTGAGGCCGCCACCGGGCCTAAAACGGGAGATTATCCACTCTCATAGTCATCAAGGCTCGCAAGCTCTTATTCGGCCGCTTCGCGCAGGGCCGACATCGTCGCCGCATATTGCTGCTGCAGCGCATGCATCCCCTCGCGGGCGCCGTCAACGGCATCGGCACCGCGCAGCGCTTCGGTCACCACGACCGCCGGCTCGTACAGATTATCGAATCCCAGGTTCTGGCTCACGCCCTTGAGCGTGTGCGCTGCCATAAACGCACCTTCGGCGTCTCCTGCCGCCATGGCGGCCTCCAGCTTGTCCATGCTCTCGTCATCCAAAAACTTGAGGGCAAAGCGGGCAAGCATTTCCTCGCCCATCAGCCGAGCGCACGCGTCATCATAATTAGCGCCGATCTTCTCATACGCCTCACGCATGGAAATCATGGATTAAATACTCCTTTGTTCAAACTAAATCGTGGGAAACGCGACAACGTCGGCGGGGCGTGCCAACGTCTCGGCAATACGGTCTTGCACCTCGAGCAGGCAGTCGAGCAACAGCGGGTTAAAGGTGCCGCACTTACCGTCCAGGATCATTTGGATCGCCTCCTTGTGCGGGATAGCGTCTTTGTATACGCGCACGCTCGTCAGCGCATCATACACGTCGGCCACCGAAACCACCTGTGCGGCAATGGGAATTTCGTCGCCCTTAAGGCCATCGGGGTAACCCTTGTCGTCCCAGCGCTCGTGGTGCCAACGCGCAATCTGGTACGCATATTCCATAAGCGCATTGCCGGCGTGATGGCTACCCAGCTCACGTAGCATGTCGGCGCCGATCGTGGTATGCGTCTTCATAATCTCGAACTCCTCGGGCGTAAGGCGTCCGGGCTTGTTGAGAATCGCATCGTCAATCGACATCTTGCCGATATCGTGCAGCGCCGAAGCCAGGGCGATCGT
>JAXKGH010000132.1:0-5516 GCA_036550475.1 Collinsella sp.
CCCCGACAAGACCATCTACCCCGTTGCCACCACCAACGAGCAGGATCTGTACAACCTGATGGACGTGTACCTGGACGCGGTGTTCAACCCGGCCATCTATACCAAGCCCACCATTTTTGAGCAGGAGGGCTGGCACTACGAACTGGACCTGCCGGAGGGCGACGGCGACAGCAGCGCCGCGAGCCTGCACGAGGGCACGCTGCGTTATAACGGCGTGGTGTTCAACGAGATGAAGGGCGCGCTGTCCGATCCCATGAGCGTGCTGGACGATGCCGTCAACGCCGCGCTCTATCCCGACACCGCCTATGCGCACGAGAGCGGCGGCGACCCGCGCGCGATTCCCGCGCTCACCTACGAGCAGTTCCTGGACACGCACGCGCGACACTACAATCCCTCCAACTCCTACATCACGCTCTACGGCGACCTGGACGTGGACCGCGCACTGGCCTTTTTGGACGAGCGCTATCTGTCGCAGCCGAGTGCCGCGAGCCGCCGCATGGACGCTGCCGTTGCCGCCGGCGAGGACCCGTCCACGCTGGCGCCCAATCCGTTGGACGCGCAGGCGCCCGTGACCTGCGAGTACAAGCGCATCGAGATGGCCACCACACCCGAGAACGCCCTGGTGGGCCTGGGCCTTGTGCTGGGCAGCGCGCTCGACCGCAAGCGCACGATCGCGGCGGATATCCTGTTCGAGGCGCTGCTGGGCTCCAACGAAGCGCCGGTTAAGAAGGCCATTCTGGCCGCCGGCCTGGGCGGCAACGTGGTGAGCTACACCGCGGCCGAGAGCCTGCAGCCCTACGAGCTCATCATGCTGCAAAACGCACAGCCCGGTGTGGCGCGCGAGCTGCGTCGCGTGTTCCAGGACGCCTGCCGCGACCTGTGCGAGCACGGAGTTCCGCGCGAGCGTCTGGAAGCCATCATCAGCAGCAACGAGTACGACCTGCGCCAGCGTGACTATGGCATCGCCGACGGCGTGGCCATTGCGTGCGACGCGCTGAGCACCTGGCTCTACGATGACGACGCCGCGACGCTGGCGCTCAAGTACGGCCCGGTGTACGAGGAGCTGCGTAGCGAGCTGGACTGCAGCTATTTTGAGGACCTGCTGCGCGAGCTGGTGCTGGAAAACGACCACATGGCACTGGTCGAGCTGGTGCCGGTGGACGCCGCCGAGGGTTCGGAGGGTGCCGAGGCCGCCGAGCTGGCAGCCAAGCGCGATGCCATGACCGATGCCGAGCTGACCGACGTGGTCGAGCGCACGGCCGCGCTGCGTGCCGCGCAGGAGGCGGAAGACACACCCGAGGCCAAGGCCACGCTGCCGCGCCTGCGCGTGTCCGACATTGGCGAGGCGCGCCCCGAGCCGCCACTGATCGTGGACACGACCGTGCCCATCCCCTGCCTGCGCCACGGCATCCCCACCAACCGTCTGGCCTACGCCATGCAGTATTTCGACCTGAACTGCGTCGCGTTTGAGGACCTGCCCTATGTGACACTGCTCTGCCGCCTGCTTAAGCAGCTGCCCACGCGCGAGCACTCGGCCGAGGAACTCGACAACTTGCTCGCTGGCAAGCTCGGCTTTTTGAGCTTTACGACCGAGGTCATGACGCAGCCCGAAGTGGACGGCGTGCGCCCCTACCTGCTGGTGAGCGCCGGCGCCCTGTCCGAGAAGATCGATGCGCTGGCGAGTCTGCCGCGCGAGGTATGGTCGAGCACGCTTTTGGCAGATGCCGACGCCGACCGCGTGCGCGACGTGCTCACACAGATTCGCATTGGGCTTGAGCAGGGCTTTATCAACAACGGCCACTCGGCGGCGCTCGGTCGCGCGATGAGCTACAGCTCGCCTTCGGCCGTGGTGCGCGAGCAGCTTTCGGGCGTGGACTTCTATCTGTTCCTGCGCGACCTGCTCGACCACTTTGACGAGCGCGTGAACGGGTTGCGTACCAAGCTTGCCGAGCTGGCAGGCCGCATCTTTGTGGCCGATGGCTGCCTGGCGAGCTTTACCGGCAGCGACGAGGACTTTAACGCATACTGGGCCGCCGCGGGCGACCTGGAGCTGGGCGCTGGCGACGGCGCCGATGCCGGCCGCAACGCGCTCGTGGTGCCGACGCCGTGCGACCGCCACGAGGCCTTTGTCATCCCCAGCGACATCTGTTTTGCGGCAAGCGCGTGCGACCCGCGTCGCTTGGGCATCGACGTGACGGGCGCCTGGGCGGTTGCCGCCAACGCGCTCTCCTACGACTATCTGTGGAACGAGATCCGCGTTAAGGGCGGCGCGTACGGCTGCGGATTCCGCGCGGCCGGCGAGCGTCAGGCGGCGTTCTACACCTACCGCGACCCGGCAATCGACCCCTCGATTGAGCGCGTGGCGCGCGCGGGCGAATGGCTCGGCAGCTTTGATCCCGACGAGGCCGCCTTTGAGGGCTTTATCGTGAGCTGCGTGAGCGGCATGGACGCGCCGGTGAAGCCGTACGCGCTCACCAAGCGCCGCAACACGATCTACCTGGCCGGGCTCGATCCGCATGCGCGCGAGGAGCGCCGCGCCCAGATGCTCGCCGCCACGCCCGGTGAGCTTCGCTCGCTCGGCGCCGACGTAACGCGCATCGCAGCCGAGTCACCCACCTGCGTCTTTGGCGGCCGCGACGTCATCGCCAAGAGCAACGCCGGCTTCAACGTCATCGACCTGCTGGGCTAAGGCACGGCAAGCAAAACTACCACGAAGGGCGCAGTTCACAGGCGCCCTTCGTGGTAGTTCGAACACTTGTTCTATACGCACACATGTTCTATAGTAGAGGTGCTTGCATCGAACTGAAATTGCAACTAGAATATAGTTGCAGAATGTGAGGCGGGATGACTCGATCCGATAAACTCATCGCCCAGCTGCTTAGCTGTCCTTCAACGTATAGATTTGCTGACTTTCTTAAAGTTATGGCTTCATATGGCTTTGAAATGGACAGCAAAGGCAAGACGTCCGGATCGCGCGTTCGCTTCTACAGGCCATCAGATGGCAGGATGTTCGTAATGCACGCGCCTCATCCATCTGACGAATTGACAGCGGGGACCATTCGAAACATCGTTCACTTTCTGCAAGATGTCGGAGGTAGTCATGAGTAACGTTTTGGCATACAAGGGTTATTTCGCCCCGGTCGAGTTCGATGCCGAACAGCATGTGCTAACAGGTATGGTCGCCGGCATTAGGGACGCAATCGTATTTGAAGGCTCCACGGCTGAAGAAGTGGAGCAATGCTTACACGACGCCGTCGACGATTACCTTGAGTTTTGCGCCGAGAAGGGCAAGGAACCCGAGCGGGCTTTTAAGGGCTCGTTCAACGTAAGAACGGGCTCTGAGCTCCACAAGCAAGCAGCGCTGGCAGCGGCAAAGAAGGGTGAGTCACTCAATAAGTTTGTGACTGAAGCGATCGCTGCGGCGCTGTGAAGCCAACGTCGAGTCGAAGCCGCCACACAGGGCGCCTTTGTGGCGGCTTCGACGTTTGCCCAGATAAAACCAGCCAAAATAAGCCTGTCACTTTTTGGCAGGTTTGCTAGAGGAGGTTGGGATGGACAAGGCTGAGTTGCGGCGGGCGGTGATTGCCCAGCGCGATGCTCTTGATTTGGACTTGCGGGCGGCGAAGTCTGCTGATATCTGCGCGCGGCTGGTTGAGCTGCTGGGCCGCTTAGATGCCGCGGCGCCGCGCATCGTTGCCGTCTATGCCGCGATGGGTTCCGAGGCAGACCCTGCCGCGTTTGCCGCTGCGGCCGCCGCGCGCGGCTGGCGCGTGGCCTATCCGTGCATGCTCTCGGCAACAGACACCGTGGCTTGTGGCCAGCGCATGTGTATGCGGGCAGTTGCCGCCGACGATGCGTCCGCGGCTCCGTTTATCGCCCACCCTACGCGGGCCTTTGCGGCCACGGACATCGACAGCAACCACTTCCCTATCGTGCCTGCCGAAGCTCTCGACATGATCGTCGTGCCGCTCGTGGCCTTCGACCAAACCGGCGCGCGCCTGGGCTACGGCGGCGGTTGCTACGACCGCTACCTGCCCATGCTCTCGCCCGCATGCCAAATCATCGGCATCGCCTTTGACGAGCAGCGTGTCGACCGCGTTCCCACCGACGCTCACGACCTGCCGCTACCCCACATCATCAGCGCCTAATCGCCGCCATATCAGCCACGGCTACAGCAGTACCATCGCAGCCTAGTGCTCCTCGCCGGCGCGGGCCAGGTCGTAGGGCGTGGTCTGGTAGACGTAGTAGTTGAGCCAGTTGGTGTAGAACAGCTGAGCTTGGCTGCGCCAGACGTTGCGCGGCTCGGCGGAGGGGTCGTCGCCCGGGAAGTAATGCGCCGGCACCTCCGGGTTGAGCCCGCGCTTCACATCGCGCTCGTACTCCAGGCGCAGCGTATCGGTGTCGTACTCGGGATGGCCAAAGACAAAGAAGCGACGGCTGTCGGTCGACTTGACGATGTACAGGCCCACCTCGTCGGACACGGCCACGACCTCAAGCTGCGGCTCGGCCTCCACGTCCTCGCGGCGCACATCGGTGTTGCGCGAATGCACGGCATAGAAACGGTCGTCGAAGCCGCGGACCAGCGGGCTTTGCGGCTTCACCAGATAATGCTCGAACACGCCGCTCGCCTTTGCCGGCAGGTCATACTTCTGGATACCGTAATGATGGTACAGACCGGCCTGTGCGCCCCAACAAATGTGCAGCGTAGAGTGTACGTGCGTGGTAGACCAGTCCATGATCTGGCAGAGCTCGGGCCAGTAGTCGACCTCTTCGAACGGCATCTGTTCCACCGGGGCGCCCGTGATAATCAGGCCGTCGTAGTGGATGTCGCGGATGTCGTCGAACGTGCGGTAGAACGTCTCCAGGTGGCCGGCGCTCACGTGCGTGGCCTCGTGCGTCTTGGTGCGCAGCAGGTCCACTTCCACCTGCAGCGGCGTGTTGGAGAGTTTGCGCATGATCTGCGTCTCGGTGGCGATCTTGGTGGGCATGAGGTTGAGGATGAGCACGCGCAGCGGACGGATGTCCTGGTGCAGCGCGCGGTACTCGGTCATGACAAAGATGTTCTCGCTCTCGAGCTGCGCGGCGGCAGGGAGGGCGTCGGGGATGCGAATGGGCATGGATGCTCCTTACGAGTCAGTTGCAGCTATGGTACAACGAGCGGCCCCATCCGCGCGAGCACATCGCCCAGCGATGCCGTCAGCGGCCCAAATCACTCCAAAAGTAGAGATTAAGGCATGCCCAAAAATCTATGGCGCTTTAGCCTAGCAAAGTGGCAGCAGGACGCTACAATGGTTCGACGCGAAAAACTCGGCCGAAAGGATACATATATGTACCAGACGCGTAAGATCGGTGTGGTCGGCCAGGGCCACGTAGGAGCACATGTTGCCAACAGTCTGCTCATGCAGGGCATTGCCGATGAGCTGTACCTGTGCGATATCAACGAGGCCAAGGTGACGTCCGAGGTCCAGGACCTGCGCGACTCCCTTTCGTTTGTCCCGTACAACACCAAGATCGTC
>JAXKGH010000133.1:0-1937 GCA_036550475.1 Collinsella sp.
CCCTCCGTGTGAGGCGTTATTGCTGACAACATATTTATATCCAAAATCAGTTCATACTTCCACCTCGCCCCCGAACGGTTTTATATGAGGGGTGAACGGCATACACATATACTTCACGCATGGCACACTTTGATTTAATAAAGTTTATTTACGTGCTTAAACGCGTTTTCAATCCAAATAGCAAATGGAACTTAACTTTATTAAACCACCCTCAAATTGCATATTTCCAATAAAGCTATGAATAGAATTAGCGAATCATACCGCGTCTCAACCATTTTCATTTTTATTCAGAAAAAAGTTTGTCCTATTCATTTCTGGTAACAAATTACCGTTTACCAGACGCTTGATACCGTTCACCGTAAGCTCAGTATAAGGCCCAGCTGATATCGGCTCGCCGTACTGCCTCATTTGTAACATCTTGACTTCTCGGTATAGAAAAACGGACCCGATCCCCTAGGGAAACAGATCTGTTTTCGATTATCGTCGGCCAATTTGAATACGGCCTACGAAGAGCGTCGGAATCCTAGCGATCGAACTCCGCCAGTGCCTCGCCCAAAAGCCTCAGACCCTCGCGCAGAACGTCCTCGCTCGCGCAGTAGCCCAGGCGTGCGCCGCAGGGAAGCTCAAAGCGGCTACCGGGAACCAACAGCACTCCCCTCTCGGCCAGCAGGCGCTTGCAGAACTCCTCGTCGTCCTCGGGAATATCAAGCTTGATAAACGAGGTAGACACGCCCTGCGGGGCCGTCCAGGAAACGCGATGCTGCGTATCAATCCAAGCCTGCGCGATATCGCGGTTTCCAACCACGATCTTGCGGTTGCGCTCGAGGATCTTGTCCTTGTGCTTGAGCACATAGGTCGCCAGGGCGTCGTTGAACACGCCGCCGCAAATCATGGTGTAGTCGCGGTACGTGCGAATGCGGTTAGATACCTCTTCGTCTGCCACAACCCAGCCCACGCGGGCCGCAGGCGTCGAATAGGTCTTGGACACCGAGTTGGTGACGATGGCCTTCTCGTACACATCGGCCATCGACAAAAAGTCCTCAGTGTTCTCAAGCGGCAGGTACACCTCGTCGCACAGCACATAGGCGCCAACCGAGCGGGCGATCTCGGCAATCTGGCCGAGCGTATCGGCATCAAGCACCGTACCGATGGGGTTCGATGCGTTGTTGATGCAGATGAGCTTCGTGTTGGGGCGCACCGAGCGCTTGAGCTCCTCGATATCGGGTTTCCATCCGAGCTCCTCGCGAAGCTCCCAATACTCGACCTCGGCGCCGAGCGTACGCGGGATCTCATAGAGCGGCGCATAGGTAGGCCACTCGGCGATAACGTGGTCGCCGGGCTCGACTACAGCCATGATGGCGTTGAGATTGGCGCCCGTGCAGCCATTGGTCTGCAGGATGTGATCGGGATTGACCTCGCGACGATACAGCTTGGCAACCTCGGTCTTAAACTCCGGCGAACCCTCGATCCAGCCGTAGTTCATCTTCTCGCGGTCCAGGCGTTCATAGAACGTGGCGCCGTCCTGCTCGTCGAGCGCGCGCAGCTCGCCCATGGTAAGCGAGGAGATCGTCGACTGGGCGATATCCCACGTGGCGCTCTTCTCCCAAACGTTGAGCCACTCTTCAACGCCGATTGTCTTGATATCCATGGCCAAGCTCCTTACAAAAGCAGTCATCCAATCGTGTTGACGTTCCTCATACAAGAATGGGGCGGTGCGAAAACCCGCACCGCCCCATTGGGAGACATCTAATGGCAGCTAGATGTATGTATTAAGACCTGTACGGGTCCTTGAAGACCTTAGAGGTCCTCGCGCCAGAAGGGCATGCTCATGCAGCGCGGGCCGCCGCGGCCGCGGGAGAGCTCGGCGGAGGGCACGACGAGAAGGTCCAGGCCCTCCTTGTACAGCACGTCGTTGGTGACGGTGTTGCGGGCGTAGA
>JAXKGH010000134.1:0-2482 GCA_036550475.1 Collinsella sp.
GCAGCGCTTTGGTGTGCAGCACAAGGAGCAGCTCAAAAACCTGCGCGAGCAAATCGACGTGCTCACGCTCTCGGCAACGCCTATTCCGCGAACCATGCAGATGGCCACGAGCGGCGTGCGCGACATGAGCCTGATCACCACGCCGCCGACCGGGCGCCGTCCCGTGATCGTGCACGTGGGGGAGTACGACCCCGATGTGGTGAGTGCGGCGATTCGTCTGGAAGTGGGCCGCGGCGGTCAGGTGTACTACGTGTCCAACCGCGTTAAGACCATCGATGACGCCGTGGCGCGCGTGCACGAGGCCGCGCCCGAGGCGCGCGTGGGCGTGGCGCACGGCAAGATGAGCCCGCGCGAGGTCGAGGACGTGATGATCGAGTTTGCGACCAAGAAGATCGACGTGCTTATCGCTACGACCATCGTGGAGAGCGGCATCGACAACGCGACCGCCAACACGCTCATCATCGAGGACTCGCAGCGTCTGGGTCTGGCGCAGCTCTACCAGCTCAAGGGCCGCGTGGGCCGCTCGACCACGCAGGCATACGCGTACTTTATGTTCCCGGGTGAGCTGCCGCTTACCGAGGAGGCCACGGCGCGCCTGACTGCACTTTCAGAGTTCCAGGACCTGGGCAGCGGCATGCGCATCGCCATGCGCGACCTGGAGATCCGCGGTGCCGGTTCGCTCATGGGCGCCGAGCAGCACGGCAACCTGTCGAGTGTGGGCTTTGACCTGTTTACGCAGATGCTGGGACAGGCCGTGGCCGAGGCGCGCGGCGACGACGATGCCGGCGTGGAGGCGGCGAGCGTGGGCATCAACCTGCCGGCCGACTACTTCTTGTCCGAGGAGTACATGCCGGCGGTGGACCAGCGCGTGCTCGTGTACCGCAAGCTCGCGGCGGCTGAGGACCTGGAGAGTATCGACGAGGTGCAGGAGGAGACCGAGGCTGCGCATGGCGAGCTGCCGTTGGCGGGACTCAACCTGTTCAACCGCGCTCGCATTCGTATTCGCGGCGAGCGCCTGGGGTTCGAGAGCGTCACGCTCAGCGGTGGACGCATCACGTTTTTGGGTGTCGACGTGCCCAAGAAGGTGGCCTATGAGCTTAAGACTCGCTATGGCGCGGTGAACTTCCCCAAGAGCCGCAAGCTGTCGGTGCCCTACAAGGCGGGCGCCGGCGCGGGCAGCGGCCTGGGTCGCGGCCTCGACGCCAACGACGGCACCGGCCCCGTGGCCGCGGCGCTCATGCTGCTGCAGCAGCTGGGTGCGAGCGACGACGACTAACGGGTCGACGCTGCAAACGCCCCATTTGGGCAATCTGACCCTCACTCGTCGGTCGCGTACGCAAGTACGCTTCCCTCCTCCTTCGGGCCACCTTGCCACAAATGGAACGTTTTCGCTTACTTATGCTCAACCTGTAAGGGTATTTACGGGACAAAGCCATCTTCGTCTCACCCACATTGCAGGTTGACCGCCCTTCGCCCGACCGAAAGGAAAGCATGTTCGGATACATCTATAAGAAAGATGTCGCCATTATCGCGGTTGTCCTGTGCCTTTGTCTGGGCGTGGGCAGCTTCTTTGATTATCAAATCTCGAGTGCGCTGTTCAACATCGGCAGCATGTACGGTCGCTTTGTCGAGGCGGCCGGTGAGCTGCCGTTCGAGCTGACGGCGAGCATCGCGGGCGTTATGCTCGTGCGCTCGGCACGCCCCGATTCCGAGGCGAGCAAGTGGCTCGCTGCGCTGGGCGTTTTGATCAACGTGGGTCTGGTCGGCTACGAGATTATCGGATCGCTGCGCGTCGGCGGCAAGCTTATTGCGTTTCAGCTGGTTCTGACGTTTGCGTTGGTTATCGCAGCCAACTTCATCGCCTACCGCCTCACGCGCACGACCGAGCCCGACGAGCTTACGCGCTGGGCGTTGATGGTGCTGGCCGTGTGGGTCGCTCAGGCCATCATCCTCAACGTCATTGTTAAGCCGTTATGGTCGCGCCCGCGCATGCGCGTGATCGAGGTCACGCCGGGGCTCAATTTTCAGCCGTGGTGGGTGATCGGCAACCCCGACAAGTGGACCTATATCGCCGCCGGCGTGATAAAGGACGGGTTCAAGTCGTTTGCGAGCGGACACACGGCGCATGCGGCGATCGGCCTTATGCTCGCCGGGCTTCCCGCGGCAGCCTTTAAGGAAAAACCTTCGCGTCGCCGCGTGATCTTTTGGGCGGCGGCGGCCGTCGCAGCGTTCGTCGCCTTTGGGCGCATCGTGATCGGCGCGCATTTTTTGAGTGACGTGAGCTGCGGTTTTGCCCTGGTACTGGCACTTGAGTGCCTTGCCGCACGCATTGCCTATCCCAACGACGTACAATAGCTCCGTTTGAATCATCTGGCCGATACCCGGTAAGAGAGGATTGCCATGCTCGCGTTTAACAACGATTATTCCCACGGCGCACATCCGGCAGTGCTGCAGGCGCTCGTCGACACCAATATGGAGCCGC
>JAXKGH010000135.1:0-4368 GCA_036550475.1 Collinsella sp.
CACAGCGCCTTGTCGCGGGCGGTACCCTCAGTGGCATTGAGGTAGGCGCTCGCCGCGTTGACGAGCTCCATGACGGCCGAGATGGCGGTGTTGAACTGGCCGCGATCGAAGTCCTCGGTGCACTTGGCGATGGTGCGGTGACGCTCGCGATAGAGCTTCATCGCGACCTCGTCGAGCGCGGACTTGTCGAAGGCCACGTTGGCGTCACCGGACTGGACGAGCTGCCAAACGATACGCCAGGCGCGCTTGATGAAGCGGTTGGCGCCCTCAACGGCCTTGGGATCCCAGTCGAAGTCCTTCTCGGGCGGGGCGATAAACAGGATCGCCAAACGCATGGTGTCGGCGCCGTAGGGCTCGATGACCGAGCTCGGAGGCACGACATTGCCCTTGGACTTGGACATGGTGTCGCCGTTCTCGTCCTTGACCATGCCCTGGCACAACAGGTTGGTGAAGGGCTCGTCCACGCTCAGCAGGCCCAGGTCACGCAGGGCCTTGGTAAAGAAGCGGCTGTAGAGCAGGTGCAGAATGGCGTGCTCGATGCCGCCGATGTAGTTATCGACAGGCATCCAACGGTCGGCGGCCTCTCGGGAGAAGGGTAGCTCGGTGTTGTGAGGATCGGTATAGCGCAGGTAATACCAGCTGGAGCAGGTAAAGGTATCCATGGTATCGGTCTCGCGCTTGGCCGGGCGGCCGCAGACCGGGCAGGTAGTCTCATAGAACTCTTTGCACTCGGCGAGGGTCTCGCCTGCGCCCAGGTCCAGGTTCTCGGGCAGCGTCACCGGCAGCTGATCCTCGGGCACGGGCACGATGCCGCAGTGCTCGCAGTGGATAGCCGGGATGGGGTTGCCCCAATAGCGCTGACGGCTGATGAGCCAGTCGCGCAGACGGAACTCGACCTTGCGACGACCGCAGCCCATGGCCTCGAGGTCGGCCACGATCGCAGCCTCGCCCTCGGAGTGCTTGCCGCCGCGCATTCCGGTGTACTTGCCAGACTGGACGAGCGTGCCCTCGGCAGCGTGGGCGCAATCCCAGTCGACGGTCTCGGCATGGAAGGTATCGATGGTCTCGCCGCTGGCCTCGACGGCAGCGCGATCGTCATCGTCCAGGATGATCGGCACGATCGGCAGGTCGTACTTACGGGCAAACTCAAAGTCGCGCTGGTCGCCACAGGGAACGGCCATGACGGCACCGGTACCGTAGTCGGCAACGACATAATCGGCAACCCACACGGGGACCTTCTCGCCGTTCACGGGGTTCACCACGTAGCGGCCGGTAAAAGCGCCGTGCTTCTCGAGGGTGCCCTGGGCACGCTCGACGGCAGAGATATGCTTGGAGTCCTCGACGATCTTGGTGACGGCCTCCTCGTACTCCGTGCCCTCGACGAGCTCGTGCAGGCCGGCGTACTCGGGAGCCAGGACAAAGAAGGAGACGCCAAAAAGGGTATCGGCGCGCGTGGTGAAGACGGTGATCTTACCCTCGTCGCCCTCGATGGGCTCGCCATCCTGGTCGCACAGGGTAAAGTCGACCTCGGCGCCCTCGGAGCGACCGATCCAGTTGGCCTGCATCTGCTTGACGCGCTCGGGCCAGCCGGGGAGCTTCTCCAGGTCGTCGAGCAGCTCCTGAGAGTACTCGGTAATCTTGTAGTACCACTGCTCAAGGTCGCGCTTCTCGGGCTCGGTGCCACAGCGCCAGCACTTGCCCTCGGTAACCTGCTCGTTGGCCAGAACGGTCTTGCAGGTGGGGCACCAGTTGACCGGGTTCTTCTTACGGTAGACCAGGCCCTTTTCCCACATCTTCTCAAAGATCCACTGGCCCCAGCGATAGTAGTCGGGGCTGCAGGTCTTGACCATGCGATCCAGATCGTAGGAGAAGCCCATGCGCTTCATCGTGGCGAGCGCCTGGTCCATGTTCTTATACGTCCAGGCGGCAGCCTGCGTGTTGTGCTTGATGGCGGCGTTCTCGGCGGGCAGGCCAAAGGCGTCAAAGCCGATGGGGTGCAGCACGTCGTAGCCGCGCATGCGGGCCTGACGGGCCATGGCATCGCCGATGGTATAGTTGCGCGCGTGGCCCATGTGCAGGTCGCCCGACGGATACGGGAACATCTCGAGCACGTACTTCTTGGGCTTGCTGTCGTCGGTGTCGACGGCAAAGAGGTTGGAGTCCTCCCAGGCCTTCATCCACTTGGACTCAATGGCCTGCGCGTCGTAGGCAGGGATCTCGTCCTTATGATCTGTGCAATCGCACATATCAGCTCCTTTAATCTTAGCTGGGGTCGGTCGGCTTAGCTTTATTCGCTACTGCGGACAGTCCTGCGCAAGACGAAGAGCACATTTAGTGCTCTTCTTTGCGTGCGGAACTTGTAGCGAACAAAGCTAAGCCGACCGACCCTAAGGTTAACTTGACTGATGATAGCAAATACGACAAGCGAGATGCCTGCGACTTGCGGGCATCTCGCTTTATCTAAATAACGTGGTTTTGAATCAACCACTAATTGTCACCCGCCCAAGCATGGTCGGGTTTTCCAAGTGCCGCAGATTGCCGTGAAAGAGGAGCGACGCGTACTTTGGTACGCGAGCGACGGTTTGAACGGCAAGGTGCGGTGCCTGGGAAAGCCGCTTAGCGGTAGCTGACGCTTTGCTGGGAGTCCTTGACGACTACGTCGTGGGCGCCGCCTTCGACGATGGAGGTGGAGCTTACCAGGGTCAGGCGTGCCTTTTCCTGGAGCTCGGGGATTGAGAGAGCACCGCAGTTGCACATCGTGGACTTGACCTTGTAGAGCGTGCCGCCTACGCCGTCCTTGAGGGAACCGGCATAGGGAACGTAGGAGTCAACGCCCTCGACGAAGCTGAGCTTCGCGGCGCCGCCCAGGTCGTAGCGCTGCCAGTTGCGGGCACGCGCAGAACCCTCGCCCCAATACTCCTTCATGTACTGACCGTTCACGTTGACGCGCTCGGTCGGGCTCTCGTCAAAGCGGGCGAAATAACGACCCAGCATCATAAAGTCGGCACCCATGGCAAGGGCGAGCGTCATGTGGTAGTCATAGACGATACCGCCGTCGGAGCACACGGGCACGTAGACGCCGGTCTCCTCGTAGTACTCGTCGCGGGCGCGGCAGACATCGATCAACGCGGTGGCCTGGCCACGACCGATACCCTTGGTCTCGCGGGTGATGCAGATGGAACCGCCGCCGATACCGACCTTGATGAAGTCGGCACCGCAGTCGGCCAGGAAGCGGAAACCCTCGGCGTCGACAACGTTACCGGCACCGACCTTGACGTCCTCGCCGTAGTTGGCGCGGATCCACTCGATAGTGCGCTTCTGCCACTCGCTGAAGCCCTCGGAGGAGTCGATGCACAGGACATCGGCGCCGGCCTCGATGAGCAGCGGCACGCGCTCGGCATAGTCGCGGGTGTTGATACCGGCGCCGACCATGTAGCGCTTGTCGCCGTCGAGCAGCTCGTTGGGGTTGGTCTTGTGGCTGTCATAGTCCTTGCGGAAGACGATTCCCATCAGGTGATCGTTGTCGTCGACGATGGGCAGGGCGTTGAGCTTGTTGTCCCAGATGACGTCGTTGGCAACCTTGAGGCTGATGTTCTTGTCGCCCACGATGAGCTGCTCACGCGGCGTCATGAACTCGGAGACCTTCGTCTGGTGGTCATCGCGACTGGGGCGATAGTCACGGCTGGTGACGATGCCCAGGAGCTTGCCCTTGGGAGTGCCGTCGTCGGTAACCGGCATGGTGGAGTGGCCGGTCTTCTCCTTGAGCTCAATGACCTGCTCCATGGTCATGTCGGGGGTCAGCGTGGAATCGGACTGAACGAAGCCGGCCTTGTGATCCTTGACGGCCTTGACCATAGCGGCCTCGGACTCGGCGCTCTGGGAACCGTAAATGAAGGACAGGCCACCCTCGGTAGCGAGCGCGACACCCATGTCGACGCCCGAGACGGACTGCATGATGGCGGAAACCATGGGGATGTTCAGGGTGATTGCCGGCTTCTCACCGCGCTTAAAGCGGGTCAGCGGCGTCTTAAGAGAGACGTTGTTGGGGATGCACTGCGAGGAAGAGTAACCGGGGACCAGCAGATACTCCGAAAACGTGTGGGACTCACCGGGAAAGAACGTAGCCATGTTTCTCCTTTTTCCATGCGACCGGTCGGCTGCAGGCCTCGTAGGACCCAGCCCAACCTTGGGCGCCCAATACTGGGGCAGTATCTTAACGCACTTTGACTGCTACAATGCATGATTTAAGAAGAGCACACGAGGGTCTGACGCAGGCTTTGCGTTTGCCCAGCAAACACTTTAGCGGGAAGACGTGGAGCGTATGGAGTACAAGACGACGGCAAAGTTGGTCATTCAAGCGTGCGACAA
>JAXKGH010000136.1:0-15632 GCA_036550475.1 Collinsella sp.
CCTCGATGCGGCAGATCGTCCAGATCACCCATACCGGCGGCGGGTGCATGGGTAAGCAGAATGTCGCACCCGCCGACCATCCTAACCTTACGCGACAGCTTACGCATGCGCTTGGACATCTCGCGTTCGGTGTACATGTTGGCGCCGTCGCGATAACGCATGGACCCGCCAAGGCCCGCAATGCGAATCCCTCGGTACGTGTACACGCTGTCCTCTACGCAGATACATCCACCCGGTGCATGACGTGCGTAGCGGTCATCGTGATTGCCGCGCACGTAGATGAGCGGTTTGTTGATGACCGTAACCAAAAACTCAAGATAGTCCGGGTCCAGATCGCCGGCGGACAAAATCAGGTCGACGCCCTCAAAGCGTTCCTTGCGAAAGCACTCCCAAAGGCATCGTTCTTCGGTATCGGCTATGGCAAGGATTTTCATAGGGCAGGGACTTTCGGCTCATCGTCGAGCTGCGGAATGGTGCCTACCACGTTATCCGCCAGCCAATTCATCTCGACAATCTGCGTGCTCGGCAGCGGAGGGAAGCCTTCGATCTGTACCACGCCGTTCTGACTGTGGAGCTCGCCGCCAAAGGGGTTGATGGATCCCTCGACAATGCCGTTGCGGAGCAACTGCACGAGTTTGCGCGTCTGGTAGGGTAGGCCCGGAGCGTAACGGATGTCGATAACGCCGGAGCTCATGCCGTACCAGTAGTTGACGGCGCGCACTTGGTTGTCATCGCTGGTCTCGTCCCACGTGCCGTGCAGAAGGCTGCGAACGATGAGCTCGTAGTAACGGCCCCAGTTCCATACCGGCATGGCGATGCCGGTAACCTTGCCATCGACCAGGCGGTGGAGTCCGTAGGCCGTAGGGTCTTCGAGCGACTTTGACATGTCAGCGCCGGTCATGACGCTCACGCTTTCGCGGCACATGGCCTCGGCGAGACCGCCGGCGGGCACATCGCCCCAGGTGAGGATAATTTGCGCGCGGGGGTCGAGCAGCGAGGCACCGATGGCAAAGGCATTGATCTCGCTGAGCGCGCCGGATGCGAAGACCGACGCGTGGTAGCCGATGCGATGGTTGTCCGCCATGCTGGCGGCAAGGGCGCCCAGGAGGAACTTGGCCTCGTACATCTTGCCAAAGTACGAACGGACGCTTTGGTGGGGAAGGCCGATAGAGCAGTTAAGGAACCGAACCTGGGGATACTCAACGGCAGCTCTGAGCGTGTATTCCATCAGGCGGTGCGAGGTCGAGAAGATGACGTTGTCTCCATGTTTGACAGCCGTTTCCACGGCGGCGTAGAACACGTCCGGATCGTGACAGTCTTCGAACGCCTCGGTGCGCACGATACCGTCAAAGTGCTCATCGAGATACTGACGTCCTTGGTCGTGCAGACTGTCCCAGCTCGACGCCGCACAGGGGAACTCATGGATAAAGGCGATACGCAGGGGGTTGGCCGCCGAATAGACAGTCTTGCCCATAAAGAAGTTGAGCACGCCGGAGGTGGACTTGGCGGGCGACTCCTCCTCATCGACGCTCGGCGCTTCGACAAGATCGACCTTGTCCTCGTCGTTTTTGCCGGCAATGACCAGCTCGCGCCAAATCTTGCACAGGCGGTTTACGACGATATCCGTCGGCGTATCCAGCAGGCGGTCCTGGTTGTACACATTGAGGTAGACGAGCATGGCGTCGGCGGGCGTAATGTCCAGGTGGTCGCCGCCTGCGCGAAGGTAGGCGCGCTTAAAGAGCAGGAAGGTGTGGCGCAGGTAGTCGACCTTTTTCTGCGGCCATTTTTCGATAAGGTTCCGACCGAGCATCTTGGCGAGCGTCTCGTAGCTTCCCTCACGCGAGAACTCGATTTCGTATAGGGGGCAGACGCGCCAAAACGCGCAGAATTCACCGTACAGGCGGCTTTCGACGGAATCCCATGTGCCGGGGTAGAGACGGGTGACCCTGGCCGAAACCGTTGGAGCGTCTAGGAATTTGAGGACACTGACGCGTTTGTTGCCTTCCTGGACATAGAACCGATGCATGAACTCGGTGACGATGATGGGATCGCGATAGCCCTCGGTTACCTGGATGTCGTAGAGGTTGGACCACTTGCGGGCGAACTCAGTGTTAAACGGCAGCAGGGGCATAAAGTTGCATGAAAAGGCGGACTGACGGCCTTTGGTGACTGTGCCGACGACCATTTCGAGCGGAATATCCCTTAGGCCGACATTCTCTCGCTGACCTAAGGGGAGCTGGGCAACGAGGCTGTCGAGGTCCGTAAGGTACGGGTGCTCGCTTTGGCTGATGGCGCGACGGCGTCCCTGCTCGCCGCGCTTGCGTGCTTGACGATAGGCCTCTTCCATGATGTTGCTCCCTTAGTCGTTTAAACAACTATATGAACCATGGTACCACGAATGAAAACCACCACAAAGGTGCCTGTCCCTTTTTGGCGGGTTAGGCGATGATGGGGGCGATGGCACGGATGCAGGCGTCGGCTGCCGTGAAAGTAGTGCTGTCGTCGCTGACGATAAAGATGATCTTTCCTTTGATGCCAAAGTCGCCGATTTCGCTAAAGAGTACGTAGGGCTCCTTGTCAAAGCCCGAGATGGGAAGCACGGCGGCCTTGGTGGCGCTGGTCAGCTCGTCTGCCAGCACGTCAAGGGAAGCCCACTTGGACGTGTCCTTTACGGCAACGGGCACGGCCACGCGCCCAAAGGGCATCAAATGCACGAGTGTGTTCTTGGAAATGTTGGAGTTGGGCACAATGATGGTCTGTCCACAGGCATCCTCAATCGTTGTATGGCGCCAAGTGATGTCTTGGACCACGCCGGATACGCCGCCGACCTCGATATTGTCGCCGGGCTTGATGATGCCCATAAAGGTCACCTGCATGCCGCCGATAAGGTTTGACAGCGTGTCCTGAAAGCCGAGCGAAATGGCGATGCCGCCGACGCCAAGAGCGGCAACGAGGGCGTTTGCGTTAATGCCAAAGCAGTTGTCGAGGATAAAGCTGCCGCCGATCATCCAGATGACGGCCCGCGCGATGTTGATGAAGATACTCGATGCCGGAAGCGGGTTATCGTCTCGGTTAAGCAGATGGTTCAGGGTCTTGGATACGACCTTGGCGGCGACGGCGGTGCCTATCGCCAAGATGACGGCCCAGATGATGTTGTGGACCCACCGTTGCTCAAAGAAATGAAGAATCGGCTCAAACAATTCCATGTAGGGAAAACCTCCTAATGATCGTCCAACCATGATACCCACCAAGAAGCCCGTCCGATCACATCGGACGGGCCGATAACTTGAGATGGGGCGGTCGCGGTGGCGTAAGCTGGGGCGCCGGCGAGCACGCCGGTAAGGAGTGCGGCGGTCAAGCAAGACGGGGAAGAGGTCTTTTCATGGCAGTTTCCTTAGTCCTTAGCCAGAATGTCTGGTTGAATATCGGATTATCGACATAATATGCGAAAACCGCCGCAAGGGCCTCTGTCCCTTTGCGGCGGTTTTGGCGTTTGCGCAGATAAAACCTACCAAAATAAACCTGTCCCTTTTTGGCAGGTTTTAGCTTAGCAGCATGCGGTCGTTGGCGAGCTCGCCGCCCGAGACCTCCTCGAACTTCTGCAGCAGGTCGGCCACGGTGAGCGACTTCTTCTCGTCGCCGGCCACGTCGTAGATCACATGGCCCTCGTGCATCATGATCAGACGGTTGCCCAGACGGATAGCGTCGTTCATGTTGTGCGTGACCATGAGCGTGGTCAGGTGGTTCTCGTCGACGATCTCCTCGGTCAGGTTGAGCACCTTAGAGGCCGTCTTGGGGTCGAGGGCCGCAGTGTGCTCGTCGAGCAGCAGCAGGCGCGGCCTGGTGAGCGTGGCCATCAGCAGGGTGAGTGCCTGGCGCTGGCCACCCGAGAGCAGGCCGACCTTGGCGTTGAGACGCGTGTCCAGACCAAGGTCCAGGCGCTTGAGCAGCTCAACGTACTCATCTTTCTCGGCCTTGGTGACGCCCCACGAAAGGCCGCGACGCTGGCCGCGACGCTTGGCGAGGGCCAAGTTCTCGGCAATCTGCATGTCGGCAGCGGTACCGCGCATGGGGTCCTGAAACACGCGGCCCAGGTACTTGGCGCGCTGCGACTCGCTCAGGCGCGAGATGTCGGTGCCGTCGAGCTCGATAACGCCCGAATCGAGCGGGTACACGCCGGCGATCATGTTGAGCAGCGTGGACTTGCCGGCGCCGTTGCCGCCGATCACGGTTACAAAGTCGCCGTCATTCAGGGTGAGGTCGACGCCGGTGAGCGCGCGCTTCTCGGTGACGGTGCCCTTGTTAAAGGTCTTCTTGACATGCGAGAGCTTAAGCATCTGCCTCATCTCCCTTCGTGTAGGAGCTGCGGAGCTTATAGCGCTCCCAAACCACGGGCACGCACAGGGCCACAGCGACAATTACGGCGGAGAGCAGCTTCATGTCGTTGGCGTCCATGCCCAACTGCAGCACGATGGCGCGGATAAGGAAGTACACCACGGAGCCAAAGACGGCGGAGGCAAGACGGACGCTAAACTGCGTGAGGCCGCCGGGCAGCAGACGGCCGAGCACCTCGCCGATAACAATGGCGGCAAGACCGATAACGATGGCACCGGTGCCCATACCAATGTCGGCATACTTTTGGCTCTGGCAGATGAGCGCGCCCGAAAGGCCGATGAGGGCGTTGGAGAGCACAAGGGCGATCATCTTGGTGGAGTTGGTGTTGACGCCCAGGGCGCGGATCATGTACTCGTTGTTGCCGGTGGCGCGCAGCGCCGAGCCAATCTCGGTGCCAAAGAACCAATACAGGATGGTAACGATAGCCACGGCGAGCAGGATGCCCAAGATGATGGCAACGGTGGACTGCGGCAGGCCGGTCATATTGCTGACGGCCGAGAACACGGTGCCCTTGGCAAGAATGGGCGTATTGGACTTGCCCATGATGCGCAGGTTGATTGACCACAGACTGATCTGGGTGAGGATTCCGGCGAGGATCGCGGGAATCTCAAAGACGGTGGTCAAAATGCCCGTGACGGCACCCGCGATGGCGCCGGCGCACATACCGGCCAGCACGGCGAGCAGCGGGTCGACGTTGTTATTGACGATGAGCACAGCGCAGACGCAGCCGCCGAGGGCAAAGCTGCCGTCGCAGGTCATATCGGGAATGTCGAGCAGGCGGAACGTGATAAACACGCCAAGCACCATAATGCCCCAGAGGACGCCCTGCGAAACGGCGCCCTGCAATGCAATGAGCATGCTTCATACCTCCTAGGATAGGGTGGACACGTGATTTTCCATAATAGCGGTAACAATGCATAGAAGAGCTGCGGACAGACGTTTTGTTTTACCTGAAACAAGCAGGGCGGACGCCGGTCTACAGCGCCCGCCCCTGTGGCTCAGATATTGAATAACGCGGCTAAAGCGCGAGCACGGGCTCTAGACGCATGCCGCGTATGGCATTACGCGTCCAGAGCGGAAAGGTCGATGCCCAGGGCCTCGGCCATCTCGTCGTTCTTGACGACGACCAGGTCCTTGCTCGAGAGGTGCTTGATCGGCATGTCTTCGGGCTTGGCCTCGCCCTTCAGGATCTTAACGGCCATCTCGCCCGCGGCGTAGCCCAGGTCCTCGTAATTGATGGAGAGGGTGAACAGGCCGCCGGCCATGCACATACCCTCCTCGCCAGTCACGAAGGGAAGCTTGTTTTCCTTGCAGATCTGGCCGACCTGCGAGGCACCCGCGGCGATGGTGTTGTCGGTGGGGGAGTACAGCGCGTCGACCTTGCCCACGGCAGACTCGACGACGGACTGAATCTCATTGGAGCTCGAGACGGTGAAGTCAGTGTACTCGAGGCCCAGCTTGTCGAGCTCCTTCTTGGCGGCCTTGATCTGGACGTCGGAGTTGGACTCGGCGGTGCAGTAGAGCAGGCCGACCTTTTTAACGTCGGGCAGGACCTTCTGCATCATCTCGAGCTGCTCGGCGACCGGGGTGAGGTCGGAAGCGCCCGTGACGTTGGTGCCGGGCTTGTCGTTGTCCTGGACCAGGCCGGAGGCGGCGTAGTCGGTGATGGCACAGCCCACGATGGGGATATCGGCCGTGGCGCCGGCGGCAGCCTGTGCGGCGGGTGTGGCGATGGCATAAATCAGGTTGACGTTGTCGCCCACAAACTTGTCGGCAATGGACTTACACGTGGACTGGTCGTTCTGGGCGTTCTTCTGGTCGATCTTGACCTTAAGGCCGCTCTCCTTGATGGCCTTGACAAAGCCGTCGTTGGCGGCATCGAGTGCGGAGTGCTCGGTGAGCTGCAGAACGCCGATGGTGTAGTCGGAACCGGCGGCAGCAGAGCCGGAACCAGAGTTGCCGCCGCATCCGGCGAGCGGGGCGAGCGCGAGCAGGCCGGCGGAGACCAGAAGGCTCCTGCGGCTGATGGTGATGTCCTTCATATCATTACCCCCAGTATAAAAATGGCTGGAAACACTGCACTGGGACAAAGTGCAAGTGGAACTATAGTAGCGCTGATGTCCATTTTTACAACAGCCTGGCGGGTTTTTAATACAGAATCGGATGGGCGGTACGGGTAGTCGAATGGGCGGCGGAGGGTCTTATGCGGCGGAGGAGGCGTCCTCCTCCTCGTCGAGGGCGGCGAAGAGCTTCTTGCCGTCGAGGAGACGTGTGGTGACGTTTCTCATTCGGCCAATCTCTACGGTACGCAACGTGTCATCGGCGCCTCGGGCGTCATAGACCGTTCCCAGCAAATACGAGATGCCGTCTCGTTGCTTGATGGCAAAGGGACGGAGTGTCATCCGTGCTGCTTCGGTTTCGCCATGCGTCGTGACGCTCGAAATATCAAAACTCACCGTGGTTCCGTGGTCGATGGCCTGCTCGACGAGCTCGCACGTGTCGATGCGCTTGATGGGCGTGCGTGTTGCCTTGGTAGCCTTGCTGCCTGCGCTTGGAGCGGGTTCGGGTGTATCGAGGTAGCCGCGAACGTCGGCGCTCGCCATGGCAACTAAGTGCTGCGCCATGCTCTTGCGGATAGCGATAGGCGTGGAGCGGTTGCGCATGACCATACCGTGGAGCCGGATGATCTCTTCATCGGTGAGCGGGCGGGTAAGAAGTTTGTAGCCCACGCCGCGTTTGTACTCAATTTCGTATCCGGCATGGCGAAGCGCGGAGATGGCGGTGTAGATGCTGCGCCGCGCCGCCGAGATGGGCATGCGGGCGGGGTCGTCGGGATGGGAGAGGCGCCGGATCAGCTCATCGGAAAGTATGGCCTTGTCTTCGCCGGTGTTTTCGCTCAAGAGCTGCAGGATGCGAACGGCGCGATAGGCTGCCATCGAGGCGGCGCCTCTCGTCGTGGTGTCGTAGGTTTCAACAGCGGCTTCGGTCATGGTGCCCACGTCCTTTCCGTTTTGGGTGGCGACGGTATGGAGCCTAGGACGCGGGGCTTTCCCAGGGGCGCAGGGCGCTCTGGGCGGTCGGTAGTCGTCGGCAAACGGCGGGTTGAGTTTTCAACAGCCCTACTCAACTGACCAAAAACTTGCCAAAAGCTTGACGGATGCTGTTGAAAAAAAGCGTCTCTCGACCGATGTCGAGAGACGCTTGTGCGATGAGCGTTGGCGTGTGGCGACGCGAGCTAGCGTCCGACGATTAGAAGTCGGCGTTGCCCACGGTGCGCGGGTGCGGCAGGACGTCGCGGATGTTGCCCACGCCGGTCAGATACATGACCAAGCGCTCGAAGCCCAGACCGTAGCCGGCGTGCTTGCAGGAACCGTAGCGGCGCAGGTCAAGGTAGTACTTGTACTGCTCGGGATTCATGCCCAGGTCCTTGATGCGGGCCTCGAGCAGATCCAGGCGCTCCTCGCGCTGGGAGCCGCCGATAATCTCGCCGATACCGGGAACCAGGCAGTCGGCGGCGGCGACGGTCTTGCCGTCCTCGTTCATGCGCATGTAGAACGCCTTGATCTCGGCCGGGTAGTCGGTCACGAAGGTCGGGCGCTTAAAGTGCTCCTCCGTCAGGAAACGCTCGTGCTCGGTCTGCAGGTCGATGCCCCAGCTGACGGGGTAATCAAACTGGTGGCCAGCAGCGACTGCCTGCTCCAGGATCTCGACGGCCTCGGTGTAGGTAACGCGGGCAAAGTCGGAGTTGGCGACATGGTCCAGGCGCTCGAGCAGACCCTTGTCCACAAACTTGTTGAGCATATTGAGCTCGTCGGGGCAGGTGGCCATAACGTCCTTAAGGACGTACTTGAGCATGGCCTCGGCGTTATCCATGTAGTCGTTAAGGTCGGCAAAGGCCATCTCGGGCTCGATCATCCAAAACTCGGCGGCGTGGCGCGTGGTGTTGGAGTTCTCGGCACGGAAGGTGGGACCAAAGGTGTATACGTCGCCAAAGGCCATGGCAAAGTTCTCGGCATTGAGCTGGCCGGACACGGTGAGGCTCGCATGCTTGCCAAAGAAGTCCTGGCTCCAGTCGACCTCGCCGGACTCGGTGAGGGGCGGATTTTTGGGGTCGAGCGTGGTCACGCGGAACATCTCGCCGGCGCCCTCGCAGTCACTCGTGGTGATGATGGGGGTGTTGACGTAGACAAAGCCCTGCTCCTGGAAGAAGCGGTGGATGGCGGCAGCCGCGACAGAGCGGATGCGGAACACGGCGCGGAACAGGTTGGTGCGCGGGCGCAGGTGCTGCTGGGTGCGCAGGAACTCGACGGTTGCGCGCTTCTTCTGCAGCGGGTAATCCGGGGCGCTGACGCCCTCGACCTCGATGGAGGTGGCAGAAAGCTCGAAAGGCTGGGGCGCATCGGGGGTCAGCTTGACGGTGCCGGTGCAAATGAGTGCGGCCGAGACGTTTTGATGGGCGATCTCGTCGTAGTTGTCGAGTGCCTCGCGGTTCATGACGACCTGCAGGTCGCGGAAGCAGCTGCCGTCGTTGAGCGTAACGAAGCCAAAGTTCTTCATGTCGCGGACGGACTTGACCCAGCCGGCGACGGTGACGGTCTGGCCGCCGAGCGGCTCGGCATCGGCATAGAGCTGCGCGATTTTGGTGCGGTTCACGTATCCTCCCATAACGGTTGAATGATAGTTATCCATACAGTTCAATATTCTAGCAGCTCGGCTCATTTGGGCTATACAGATAAGGCATTGGCGGGATGGTTTTTCAAACGAAAAGCGCCCGCGGCCAAATGGTCGTGGGCGCTTGACGAGGTGCCTTTTGGCTGTGTGGCGTGGGGCCTGGCTACTTGGTCTTGGCAACCAGCAGCGGGTCGCCAAGCTTGACGAGCGGGTTGCCGCCGATAAGCGTTCCAGACTCGCCGACATGGTCGATGCTCTTAAGACGATCAAGCTCGGAGACGATGACGGTCACGATGTCCTCGTGACCAGCGGCCTTAATGGCCTCGCGGTCGAAGCTGATGAGCGGCTGGCCTGCCTTGACCACATCGCCCATCTCGACAAAGCGGGCAAAACCCTTGCCGTTCATTTCCACGGTGCCCAGGCCAACATGGATGAACACGCGAAGACCGTCCTCGGTGATCATGCCAATGGAGTGGTTGGTGACAGTGGTGGCGCCGATGCGGCCGTTGGCGGGCGCATAGATGGTGCCGGTAATGGGCTCGATGCCATAGCCCTGGCCAAGCATGCCCGAGGCGATCGTCTCGTCGGGAACCTCGTCCAGGTTGACGAGCACGCCGTTGACGGGGGCATAGATGACGCCTTCGCGGGTGGCGAAGCTTGCTGCGGGCGGAACGGACGCCTCGCCGGTCGAGGTGAAGGTGGACTTAAGCGAATCGAGCAGACCCATAGTTGCCTCCAACTTAAATAGGCGCATATCGCGCGTTTGGTTTGCCGGAAACGTTTCATATGTGTTTCGCGGCTTGGTCAACGCCCCTATTCTACGCTGCTCAGCGATACCTCTGAGCTGGGATTATGTGATATATCAGTTGAAGGGAAACTTATTGCTGGTGTGTTTCTGCGCCACGGGTTCAAGTGGGGTACGCTTGAAGGCGAAAAACAAGGGCGCATAATTTGCGCGAAGGGAGCACATATGATTGTCGAGAACCATGCGCTGTGGGGCGAGGAGCCGACCGAGGATTATCCGGCGACGTTTACGTATTTGGGTGCCGAGCCGCTGCCCGATAAACCGAATGGCCGCCGCCCTGCCGTGATTATCTGCGGCGGAGGTGCGTTTACGCATATCGCTCCGCATGAGCAGGATCCCGTGGCGTTTGCGTTTTTGGATCACGGTTACCAGGCCTTTGTGCTCAACTATGTCACGAGTTCTACGGGTGACGTGAGCTTTCCGCACCCCCAGGCAGATCTTGCCAAGATGGTCGCCACGGTGCGCGCCAACGCCGACGAGTGGCATGTCGATCCTAAGCGCGTGTGCGTCGTGGGCTTTTCTGCTGGCGGCATGATTTGCGCCTCGCTGGCAACACAGTGGAAGACCGGCCCCTTTGCGGCACTTGCCGGGGCGCGTCCGGACGACATTCGTCCCGATGCCGTGGTGCTGGGCTATCCATTGCTCGACTTTGCCTATGTGCGCGACATGCAGACGCGCGATCCGCGCATTGACTTGCGTGTGCCCAAGACGGGCGGCAAGACGGGGCGCGATTTGCTCAACGACTACCTGTCGATGGTGACGGGCGGCGAGGCAACTGACGAGCATCTGGCCGACATCTGCCCCACCACGCATGTTTCGCGTCAGATGCCACCGACCTTTGTGTGGGGCGTGTCCGACGACAAGACGGCGCCGATCGCGCAGGTCTACCCGTTTGCGCAGCGCATGGCCGAGGAGGGCGTTGCATGCGAGATGCACGTCTTCGACCAGGGTGGTCACGGCCTTTCGCTCGGCAACGCCAACACCGCGGTCGACAACGAGGACAAGCAGGTGGCGGTCCGTCCCTGGATCCGCCTAGCCTTCCGCTTCCTGGAGCGCCATCTGTAAGAGTCTCGGCATCCCAGCCCTTCAATAACTTGCGGTGAAATAGTTCCTATCTGGGGCATCAACCAGTCCATCCAGGAACTATTCCACCGCAACTTCGTTTTTGATGCCCCGCCCGGAAACTGCGTCCCAGTTTTGCCTTTCAAGGTGGGACGCAGTTTCCCATAGGGCCTCGACTGGGAAAGTGCGTCCCGTTTCGAGTGGGGATTCCGGGATGCATTTTCCGTAAGAGGCCTGTTTGGGAAAACATATCCCGTTTCGAGCCAGAATTCTGGGATGTAGTTTCCCCGAGAGGCCTCATCGGGAAACTATGGCCCTGAACTCTCCTGCCTGTCCCCATTGCGCCAATTTGCTGATTGAACATCGTTGTGTGTTCGCGCTATCATGCATGGTTAAATTGGTTAGCCGTGGCAAACGGTTAGCCAAGGTGAACATAAATGCAACGCCCTGTGGGCGCCGGGGGAGGAACACGGACGTGAAGCTCGATACGCTCGAGATTGGAAAGGACGCCGTTGTCGCATCGGTGGCATCGGACGACCAGGCACTCCGACAGCATATTTTGGACATGGGCCTAACGCCGGGCACCGAAGTCACCATGATGAAGTACGCCCCCATGGGCGACCCGCTCGAGATTCGCCTGCGTGGCTACGAGTTGACGCTGCGCAAGGATGATGCCGCACGCATTGAGCTCGTGGATGTGCACGACACCGATACCGGTCCGCGCGCCAACGCCGCAATCGGAACGACGGAGCATCCGGCACTCGGCGAGGGGATGTATTCGCCCCGTGCGGCAAAAACGGCCGTGCCCGAGGGCGCACCGCTGCATTTTGCCCTCGCCGGCAACCAAAACTGCGGTAAGACCACGCTGTTCAACCAGCTTACGGGCTCCAACCAGCACGTCGGTAACTTTCCTGGCGTGACGGTCGACCGCAAGGACGGCACCATCCGTAACCATCCCGAGGCAAGCGTTACCGATCTGCCCGGCATTTACTCCCTGTCGCCGTACACGGGCGAAGAGATCGTCAGCCGCCAATTCATCTTGGACGAAAACCCCGACGCCATCATCGACATCATCGACGCCACCAACATCGAACGTAACCTGTACCTGACGCTGCAGCTTATGGAGCTCGACCGCCCCATGGTCATCGCGCTCAACATGATGGACGAGGTGACGGCCAACGGCGGCGCCGTGGACGTCAATCTGCTCGAGAGCCTGTTGGGCGTGCCTGTTGTTCCCATTAGCGCTGCCCGCAACGAGGGTATCGGCGAGCTGGTGGATCATGCCTTGCACGTGGCGCGGTTCCGCGAGCGCCCCGGTCGCCTGGACTTCTGTGCGCCCGATGGATCGGACGGCGGCGCACTGCATCGCTGCATCCACGGCATTGCCAACCTGATCGAGGACCATGCCGTGACGGCGCACATCCCGGTGCGCTTTGCGGCGACCAAGCTGGTTGAGGGCGACGAGCTGGTGACCGAGGCGCTTCACCTGGATCGCAACGAGCTCGACGCTATCGAGCACATCATTACCCAGATGGAGGGCGAGGCCGGCACCGACCGCCTGTCCGCGCTGGCCGATATGCGCTTTAGCTTTATCGGCGACGTGTGCGGGCGCTGCGTCGTCAAACCGCACGAAAGCCGCGAGCACGTGCGCTCCGTCAAGATCGACCGCATCCTGACGGGTCGCTACACGGCCATTCCGGCGTTCCTGGTGATCATGGGCCTCGTCTTTTGGCTGACGTTTGGCGTGATCGGCGCGGCGTTGCAGGGACTCATGGAGGACGGTATCGCTGCTATCATCGCCTCGGCCGATGCGGGCCTCAAGGCGTTCGGCACCAACGACGTGGTGCGCTCGCTGGCTGTCGACGGCGTGCTTACGGGCGTGGGCAGTGTGCTGACCTTCCTGCCGATTATCGTCGTGCTCTTCTTGTTCCTCTCCATTCTGGAAGACTCGGGCTACATGGCGCGCGTCGCCTTTGTCATGGATAAGGTGCTGCGTCGTTTTGGCCTGTCGGGCCGCAGCTTTGTACCCATGCTCGTCGGGTTTGGCTGCACCGTGCCGGCTATCATGTCGACCCGTACGCTCCCATCCGAGCACGACCGCAAGATGACGGTCATGCTCACGCCGTTCATGAGCTGCTCGGCCAAGTTGCCGGTCTATGGTCTGCTGTGCGGGGCGTTTTTCCCACAGGCGACGGTTCCCGCCATGGTCTCGCTCTATCTGATCGGCATTGCGGTTGGCTGTATCGCGGCTTTGGTACTCAACCGCACGGCATTTAAGGGCGACCCGGTGCCGTTTATCATGGAGCTGCCCAATTACCGCCTGCCGAGCGTCAAGACGACGGTGATGCTGGCATGGGATAAGGCCAAAGACTTTATTACCAAGGCCTTTACCATTATCTTTGCCGCTACCGTGGTCATCTGGTTCCTTCAGACGTTCGACATCCGCTTTAATGTGGTCGCCGATCAGTCGCAGAGTCTGCTTGCCGGTCTGGGTAGCATCATCGCGCCGGTGTTGACCCCGCTCGGTTTTGGCGACTGGCGCGCCTCGACGGCGCTCGTCACGGGACTCATCGCCAAGGAGAGCGTCATCTCGACGCTCACGGTGCTTTTGGGCGCGACCTCGCCCGCGGCACTGTCGACCATGTTTTCGCCGTTCACTGCCTATGTGTTCCTGGTCTTTACGCTGCTGTACCCGCCCTGCGTAGCGGCAATCGGCGCCGTCAAGAGTGAGCTGGGCGCGCGCTATGCCGTGGCCGTGTTCGCGTTTCAGGTGACGGTCGCCTGGATCGTGGCGTTTGTCGTGCATTCGGCGGGTATATTGCTGGGGTTGGCTTAGCTATTTATTGATGGCGTAACCTCTGTATATCAAGTTGATTGCGGCCCCGCATCTGTTACTGACGGATGCGGGGCCGTTGCTATATAATCGCCTCCGCTCAAAATGATTGGAGACGTTATATATGAGTCAGGCAAGACAAGATGGCATCTCACTCAAGCAGTGGCTCCCGCTTATCGGGCTCGCCTGCTGCGCATTCGTGTTCAACACGTCGGAGTTCATGCCCATCGGCCTTCTGACCGATATCGCCGCGTCGTTCTCGCTCACCGAGGCCCAGGCAGGCATCATGATCTCGGTCTACGCCTGGGGCGTCATGTTGCTGTCGTTGCCGCTTATGGTGTTTGCCTCGCGCTTCGAGTTCAAGCGGATGCTGCTGGGCGTGCTCGCCGTGTTCTCGCTCGGGCAGTTTCTGTCGGCCGTGGCGCCGACCTATCCTATTTTGGTCTGCGCGCGCCTGGTGGTCGCCTGCTCGCACGCCGTGTTCTGGTCGGTCGCTTCGATCATAGCCTCGCGCCTGGTCGATACGCGTCATGGGGCGCTCGCCATCAGCATGATCGCCACGGGCTCGTCCATCGCGCAGATCTTCGGCCTGCCCCTCGGTCGCGCCATCGGCCTGGCCGTGGGCTGGCGTATGACGTTTGCCGTGGTCGGAGCTTTTTCTGCCGTCGCGGTGGTGTACCAGGCAGCGGTGTTCCCGGTCATGCCGGCGGGCGAGCGCTTTACCGTCAAACAGCTGCCCGAGCTGCTCAAGAATCCGTTCCTCATCGCGCTTTATGCGGTCACGGTCTTTATGGCGACCGGCTATTATGCGGGTTACAGCTATATCGAGCCCTTCTTGGCACAGGTCGCGCACGTCGACGCAAGCGCTATTACCATGACGCTGACGGCGTTTGGCTGCTCCGGTCTGCTCGGAAGCTGGCTGTTTGGCCGCCTGTTCGATGGGCATCGCTTCCCGTTCTTGGCTATCACGCTCTCCGGCGTGCCGGTGGCTCTGCTGCTCATGGGTCCGGTTGCACCGTCGCTCGTCGCCGTTCTCGCTGTTTGCGCGCTATGGGGCTGCTGCGCCACGGCCTTTAACGTGGCGTTTCAGGCCGAGCTCATCAAGTACACACCGGCGGATTCGTCGGCCGTCGCCATGTCGATCTTCTCGGGCCTGTTCAATCTGGGTATCGGCACGGGCACCGCAATCGGTGGCGCCGTGGTTTCGGGTCCCGGTATCGCTTGGATTGGCTTCGCGGGCGGGGCGATTACCGTCGTGGGCGTCATCCTCGCCATCACCGTACTGTTCCCGGCCATACGCCGCGCAAAGCCTGTCGCCTAATCATGTTCCCTCATCAGTTGCGGTGGAATAGTTCCTGGTTAAGGCCTCTGAAGGCTCAAACAGGAACTATTCCACCGCAACTTATTTTGGGGAAGAGGATACAAGCCGGGCATACAATGGATGTCGTTGTGTTGAGCTTACCGGGAGGTTGCTATGTGGGCATACGAGACGACGTTCTATCAGATCTATCCGCTGGGCTTTTGCGGAGCTCCGCGCGAAAACGCCGCCCCCGTTGCCGAGGATGAGCTCGCCCGGGCTGCCAACGCCGCGCCCAACCCCGATGCGCCCATCATGAAGATCGCCCAATGGGCCGACTACCTGCAGGAACTCGGCGTTGGCGCTGTGCTCATCAACCCGCCGCTCGAATCTGATAGCCACGGCTACGATACACGCAGCCTGCGCCACATCGACCGCCGCCTGGGTGGGGATGCCGATTTTGCCGCCGTATGCGAGACGCTGCACGCCCGCGGCATCCGCGTGGTGCTCGATGCCGTCTTCAACCATGTGGGCCGTGGCTTTTGGGCCTTCCGCGATGTGCAGGAGCG
>JAXKGH010000013.1:0-3470 GCA_036550475.1 Collinsella sp.
CGAGCTTATGGACATGCTCGAGGCAGGCGAAATCGACCTCATGCCCAACATCTCCTACTCCGAGGAACGCGCCCAAAAGCTGCTCTTTTCCTCGAACCCCGAGGGCACCGAGCGCTACTTCATCTACGCCAAGCCCGATCGCGACGATCTGGCCAAGGGTGACCCCCGAGCGCTCCAAGGCCTTACCATCGGCTGCAACCCCGACGTTATGCAAACCTTCGTTGGCCAGCAGTGGCTCGCCAACGAAGGCATTACCTGCACCTATAAAGAAATCGACACTGGCGGTGTCCTCTTTGACGCGCTCGCAAACAACGAGGTCGATGCCATCATCATGAACGACACGACCTCGTCGCCCAGCGCCTCCCCCATGTTCTACATTGGTTCGAGCGACTACTATTTTGCCGTCCCCAAAAGCCGCCCCGACCTGATGGACGACATCAATGCCGCCATGTCGGCAATCGCCCGCGTCAACCCACGCTATATCGACGAAGTCAAATCTAACTACTCGGCCCAAAACAGCGGTTCATCATCGCTCAACGGCCCCGAACGTTCCTGGCTCAAAACAAATGACAACACCATCACGCTCGGCTACATTACGGGCAAACTCCCCTACTGCAACGAAGACGAAGACGGCAAAATGGAAGGCTCGCTCGCATCGCTTGCGACGACGCTGCACGATAAATTTGGCATTACGGTCAAAACCGTCCCCTTTGATAGCTACAAGATGATGTCAAAGGCCCTGTCAAAGGGAAGCATAGACGTTGCGCTGCCGGTATACCGAGATTACTGGTTTGCCGAGCAATCAGGCGTTGTGCAGTCGGTATCGTTGGGGACCGTGTCCCTCACCGCCATCCACACCGAGGGCAATCTGAACAAAGACCTTCAGAACATCGCCTGCACCAAATCATCGTTTGTCAACCAAAATGTACTTGAAAGTCTGTTCCCCACAGCGACCGTGACCGAATACCAATCCGACGATGAAGCGTTCGACGCCCTCAGAAAGGGAACGGCGCACTGCATCGTCGCTCCCAGCTCACGCATAAAAACCATCGGCGACCGTCATGATCTCAAGGACTACGAGACGGTCGAGCTCCCTGACACCTGTGAGCTCTCGTGCTGGATTTCGCGCGGAAAGCCCGAGCTGCTGGGAATCATCAACAAGGGCATCATCAATGCCGGAGAATCGCTCTCCGCAAGCAATTACTTATCCACGTCGTACACGACCCAGGAATCAGACACGCTTCAATTCCTTTTTCGCAACCGCACCGCCATTGCCGCTACCCTCATCGGTATGTTGTCGGTCGGCATCGTCCTGCTCATCTGGGCACTCGTGCGCGCTCGAACCGAGCGCAAAAAAGCCGATGCTGCCAACGCCGCTAAGACGGCATTCCTCACGCGTATGAGCCACGACATCCGTACGCCGCTCAACGGTATCCTGGGCCTTATCGAGATCGAGGAATTGAAGGAAGGCGATATCCAGGTCGCCCGCGAGAGCCGTGCCAAGGCGCGCGTTGCCGCCAATCACCTGCTCTCGCTGATCAACGACATCCTCGAGATGGGCAAAATCGAAGACCGCAAGCTAACACTGGAGCATACGCCTTTTAACCTCAAAGAGCTCTGTGACAATACGCTGGTGCTGTGCAAGCTCCGCGCGTCCAGTAACGGCATCACCATGCAGGACAATAGTCTGCCGTACGCCACGGGGCCATACATGATCGGCAGTCCCACCCATATCCGACAGATCATGATCAACCTGTTAGACAACAGCATTAAGTACAACAAGCACGGCGGCTCCGTCACCTTTAGTTCAAAGACCAAGCCACTCGATAACGGGCGCGCGCTCTTTTGCTTTAGCGTTTCGGATACCGGCATTGGCATGACTCCCAAGTTTTTAAAGCATATCTATGAGCCGTTTGCCCAAGAAGGCGACGATGCGCGCAGCAGGTTCCAAGGAACCGGCATGGGCATGCCAATCGTCAAGTCGCTTATTGAACTGATGGGCGGCACCATCGAAGTCACCAGTGAGCTCCATGTGGGCACCTCGTTCTACGTGGAGATTCCGCTCGATATCGACGAGAATCCCCAGGCGCGGGCGAATACGGTTGAGAGTGCGCCCGACTGCTCGCTCGCCGACATGAACGTGCTGCTCGCCGAAGACAACGAATTGAATGCCGAGATTGCCCAGGCGCTGCTAGAATCCGAGGGCGTCGTGGTCACCCGCGCCGCCAACGGCAACGAGGTCGTCGATCTGTACCTGTCGCATCCCGCCGGCAGCTTCGATGCGATTCTGATGGACATTATGATGCCGGTCATGGACGGCTACGAGGCAACCCGCGCGATTCGCCTGAGCGAGAAGGTCGATGCAGCCGATATCCCCATCATCGCGCTCACCGCCAACGCCTTTGCCGAAGACGCCAAGGCGGCACACGACGCCGGCATGAACGCCCATCTGTCCAAACCGCTCGACTTTAACAAGCTCAAAAACATACTCGCCCGCATCAAGAAAAACGGAGCTGTTTCGCTATAGTTTGTGCTCAACAACCATACGCAGCAGAAAGGAAGCCAACAATGTTTAGGCCCTTACGCCGAAAGAAACGCGCCATCACCGACGAGGAAGCGCGCGAACTGCTCGCCACCTGCAAGCGCGGCGTCTTTGCCGTCAACGGCGACGATGGCTACCCGTACGCCATTCCCGTCAACTACTTCTTTGACGCCGAGCACGACAAGATTTATTTCCATGGCGCCAAGGCTGGCCACAAGGTCGACGCACTCAAGCGCGATGACAAGGTCTGCTTTACCGTTTACGGAAACGAGTGGTACCAGGACGGCGACTGGGCTCCCTACGTTATGAGCACCGTCGTCTTTGGCCGTTGTCGCCTGGCGAATGACACCCCCGCGTTTATCGAAGACAAAGTCCGCCAGCTCGCCCTTAAGTACTACCCTTCTGCCGAGGAAGTCGAAGAGGAAATCGCCAAAGACATTAAGGGCGTCCAGCTCTACGAGATTACGATTGAGCATCTTTGCGGCAAGCAAATTCAGGAAAAATAAACCTCCGCAGCAGGTCTGCGCCCAATGGTTACAGATGCCTTACCACACGGGGCCTTCCAGCCGACTTGGCAGAAGACCCCGCATGCAGTGCTCACTTACCGTGCATTAAAAACGTAGCGGTCCAGGCGGTCGCACGCTTCCCTTACGCGCGAAAGCGGCAGCGCCAGATTCACGCGAATGTGGCAGGGCCCGTGGAACGGGCGGCCGTCCTGATATCCCACGCCTACGCGCGCCCCCTCGTCGAGCAGCCACTGAATATCGCGGCCATGCTCGCGGCACCACTCGGTGCAGTCCAGAAACACCATGGACGTGCCCTGCGGACGCGAATAGGACACGCCCTCAAAATGCTCGTCAACGTAATTGCAGAAGTACTCGATATTGCCGGCAAGCACCTGGTTGAGCTCGTCCACCCACTCGTAGCC
>JAXKGH010000137.1:0-5731 GCA_036550475.1 Collinsella sp.
CGAGGTCGTGACCGACTCTACCAAGAAGAACCTCGAGATGCGCGTTGAGGCCGAGAACGGCGCCACCGCCGGCAAGACCGATCTTGCTAAGCGCGCCAAGGCCGCTGGCCTCGATGCCATCCATGACACCGTGCACGAAATGGCTCGCGACGAGGCCCGCCACGGCAAGGCTTTCGCCGGCCTGCTCAAGCGCTACTTTGGCTAAGCCAAACGCCTGAGACATAACCTCAAGCTCGATGAGGCCCGGACCGTATTGGTTCGGGCCTTTTTGTGTCTCGAGGACTCGTTAACGCCCTGAAATAGAGCTATCTTCGGCATCGGTTTCTCGTCAAAAACTAAGTGAGTAGACTTTTTGGAACTTGCCGAGCAGACCATCCGTATTGCCTTATAAAGTCGCAGGTAAATGACTTGTTTCAAAACGGCCTGGTCGCCAAAGTGCCAAAAGCCTACTCACTTAGAACCGCAGCCGTCCACGATTGAGCTGTTTTGTGTCTAACGGGCATCTTTCCGTCAATTACTCCCAATTTTGTCCAGTCAACGAATAGTTCAGACCGGAGTAATATCTCAGCCCTTTGCTCATCCGAGCTTTTATCACGATATTCAGCATCGAGCATCCTGCATATGGCCTTAACGATCGCGCGGAATCTATCCTCATCCGATATCTGTCTGTGTGTCAGGAGAAGCACATCGTAGCCCATGGCCTGAAGGGCCGTCATGCGGTCAGCGTCACGCAAGCCATCCCCTGCGTGTCCGTGCGAGGCCTTTCCCTGACATTCAATGGCCACCTGTCGCCTACCGTCCGGTGAAGAAAGAAGTAGGTCGATATATACACGGGACTTTCCCACAATCGCTCGAGCACTTGTGTTTAGCATCACTTCAACATTAAGCTCTATGCCGCAAAACCCTTCGCCTCCCAGGGCTCGCGGCAGTCCAAGCAACAAATACGCCTCGACCTCAAAAGGCGACGCGGCACCCAATGGAACGAGTTGCGATACCGCCATAAATCTATTGCCGTAACGCATCCCGCAAACATCTGAACAAAAACGGTCAAGGTCTCCACCCAAAACCAAAGCGTCTCGACGCCATAAATTTGAGGCGGTGCCGTCCTCGGACGGGCAGCGCACCCAACCGAACGTTGTCGAAATCGCGCCCGAATCAATTGCACGCGAAAGCTCCGCCTCAAGTGCCGCTGGCAGGGCACACACCGCAAACAAGCCGCACATCTCTGCCAACACAAAAAGAAGCTGGAGATCCGTCAGATGTCGAGACATGATAAATGCCGTCAGTAGAGGAGACGTGACCAAAAACCCATGCTCCGTTTCCAGCACGGATTCCCTGGGGAGCTCACCAAGAAACAGCCGCTGTCTGATACTGGCAGGACAAGTCCGCTTGTTTCTCGTCCGGACCAATGTATACAACGGAAAGCCGAGCACAACCGCAGCCGTCGGGTTACGGGCAAGGTCATATCGCTGCCGGTCTTCTTCCGGCCGTGGAAGCGGCGGACACAAAGCGCGGACTTGAGGAGGCAAACGCCAGTACCTAAAAGCCGATATGTCACAAAGTAGATCCTTCATAGGCACAGGAAAACACGAATTTCAACCCAGTCAGTCACGCATTGGCGCGAACGCACCAAAAATGGCGCCGAACGGACTGCCAAGTTTTCAACAGCCCTCCCCAACTGGCCAAAAGCTTGCCGAGAGCTGGACGAAGCCCTGTTGAAAACCCCATTTTTTTCTCATGCAGAAGCTTTGCGCGGCAAGTGAGTAGACTTCTTTGAACATCCCGAGCAGGCCGGTCATCCTGCTTTTCAAAACCGCAGGTAGATAGCTTGTTACAAAACTGCCTGGTCGCCAAAGTGCTAAAAGTCTACTCACTTAGGTTGCAGAGTGCCCCCATTAGCTGCAATTCCAAGGTAGTTAGTACTTTTGGACTCAGATCGTCATACTGAACAAGAATTTGAGTTGAGTTTTCAGGGACAGATGCGCCATCGGCACACCAAAAACAGTCACCGATATCGATAAAAGGGATGCTCGAGCGCGTGAGGGCCCATGCAAAAGTGCTTCCGCCCGTTCCACGCTCCGCAACCACGATACAGTAAAGACCCGCGTCTGCATGCTCGATCAAGACTTCCCCTGCCGGAAACGCCTTCCGCACAAGCGCCGCCAGGCCATCGCGCGCCTCGCGAGCGCGCACGCGCACGCGGTTCACATGTCGCTCGTAATCACCCGATTCCAGCAAACGAGCCAAAGCGACCTGGTCAACAGAGCTAACCGACGAGGCGTAAAAACCAAGGTTGCGCCTAAACCGCTCCATTAGCTCATCGGGCAACACCATGTACGCTAGACGCAACGCCGATGACAGGCTCTTCGAAAACGTGTTGGTGTAAATAACCGACTGGGCGGCATCGATCGATGCGAGCGCGGGAATCGGCTTGCCGGCAAGGCGAAACTCACAATCAAAGTCATCTTCGATGAGATACCGACCTGGTCGCTCGGCGGCCCAGCTCAGCAGCGCATAGCGACGCGCAATGCTCGTCACAAGACCGGTGGGATACTGATGGGACGGCATAAGGTGAAGGACATCGGTCCCGGTTTTCTGCAGAGCGCTCAAGTCCACGCCCTCATCATCCAACGGGATATGTCGTACTTGGCAGCCCATAGCCTGATAGATGCGCGTCAGGCGCAAATAGCCCGGATCCTCAACGGCATACACCTTGTCCGCGCCAAGCAGCTGAACCAACATGGTATCGAGCAGCTGGGCGCCCGCACCGATAACAATGTTGTCGGGGTCGACATTCATACCCCTCGTCCCGCGCAGATGATGAGCAATTGCGCATCGTAGCCGAACGGTGCCCTGTACCGGTGCGGGCGAAAAGATCTCGCGCTCGTCTTCGGACGCCAGCGTCGCCCGTAGCGCACTTTGCCAAAGCCGCGCCGCCTCCAAAGCGGAAGGAGAAAGTGCGTCGAATTGCTCGACCCGCCCGCGGACATCATGCGCGCTGGGGTCCACAGAGACGGCATCTCGGTCGATGCCCTCCGAAGCCAAAGGCAAAACCGGTGCATCCGGAAGTTTGCAAGCGTAGTAGCCACGCCGCGGCTTTGAGCAAATATAGCCCTCGGCAAGTAGCTGGCTATATGCATTCTCGATGGTAATGACACTGATTCCCAGATGACTGGCAAAGGCGCGCTTAGACGGCAGATGCTCCCCCGCCGCAATACGCCCAGCAACAATATCATCTCGAATTTGCTGGTAAACATACTCATAGAGCGATGCTTCGCCGCGTTTTTCCAAATTGTAGTCAAGCATGAGTTTATCACCTGACCTTATTAAGCCATTCAATCTGGTATTAGTCTGACCTTGTTATTATCTCGAAAACTGAGTATTTTGCCATACCCAGCTCCCCGATAGGATGTTCCGTCAAGCAATGCACATGCCAACCAAGGGAGCAACCATGGCAGAACAGACCAGCAAGGCAGATCGCGTCAAACTCAATCGCGAGCTCGCGCAGATGCTCAAGGGCGGCGTCATCATGGACGTCACCACGCCCGAGCAGGCACGCATCGCCGAGGAGGCAGGCGCCTGCGCCGTCATGGCTCTCGAGCGCATCCCGGCCGACATCCGTGCCGCAGGCGGCGTCTCGCGCATGAGCGACCCCAAGATGATCAAGGGCATCCAAGAGGCCGTCTCCATCCCTGTTATGGCCAAGTGCCGCATCGGTCACATCGTCGAGGCGCAGGTCCTTCAGGCCATCGAGATCGATTACATCGACGAGTCCGAGGTTCTCTCCCCTGCCGACGACGTTTATCATATCGACAAGACCCAGTTTGACGTGCCGTTTGTCTGCGGCGCTCGCGATCTGGGCGAGGCGCTGCGCCGTGTTGCCGAGGGCGCCACGATGATCCGCACCAAGGGCGAGCCGGGCACGGGCGACGTCGTCCAGGCTGTACGCCACATGCGCAAGATCCAAAAGCAGATCCGTGACGTTGTTGCTCTGCGCGACGACGAGCTCTTTGAGGCAGCCAAGCAACTGCAGGTTCCGGTCGAGCTGGTGCGCGAGGTCCATGCCACGGGCAAGCTTCCCGTTGTGAACTTTGCCGCCGGCGGCGTAGCGACCCCTGCCGACGCCGCGCTGATGATGCAACTGGGCGCCGAGGGCGTCTTTGTCGGCTCGGGCATCTTTAAGAGCGGCGACCCCGCCAAGCGCGCCGCCGCCATCGTCAAGGCCGTGGCAAACTTCACCGATGCCAAGCTCATCGCCGAGCTTTCGGAGGACCTGGGCGAGGCCATGGTGGGCATCAACGCCGACGAGATCGAAATCATCATGGAGGAGCGCGGACGCTAGTCCGGCAGAAAGGATCGCACATGAGCGATTATGCAGACCAAACGGTCGCCGTGCTGGCGGTCCAAGGCGCATTTGCCGAGCACGAGGCAAGACTATCCGAGCTGGGCGCGCGCTGTATTGAGCTGAGGCAGGCGGCTGATTTGAAGCAGGACTTTGACCGTCTGGTACTTCCCGGCGGCGAGTCTACCGTTCAAGGGAAGCTGCTTGATGAGTTGGGCATGTTCGAGGAGCTTCGCACCCGCATTGTTGAAGGCATGCCCGTCCTGGGCACCTGCGCCGGCCTGATTCTGCTGGCTCACGACCTTGCCGCCCATGACGATAAGGGCACGCCGCGCCTGGCAACCATGGATGTGCTCGTTGAGCGCAATGCCTACGGCAGGCAGCTCGGCAGTTTTCGAACCAAGGGGCAGGTAGCTGGCATCGACGGTGAAGTGCCGCTGACGTTTATCCGCGCGCCCCGCATCGTCGAGGTCCACGGCGACGCAAAGGCCTTAGCGAAAGTCGACGGCCGTATCGTCGCCGCCCGTCAGGGCAGCCAGCTCGGCGTAACCTTCCACCCCGAACTCGACGAAGACACCCGCCTCCACGAACTGTTCCTACAAATGTAGGCATCGAAATCAACAAACGAAACGAGAGTGGATAATCTCCCACCTTGAGCATGAATATGGGCTCATACCGGGAGATTATCCACTCTCATGCTACGTAGTCGTTGGGGACGTTCTTAAATGACCAGTCAAACAAGAACGTCCCCAACGACTATCTTTTAGCAGGTCTGGATCATGGCAATGTCGATGTTTTGGCACCGACAGCGAGCGCCCACCAGAGCGAACAAATTGGCATGAAAAGAGGACGGCATAGACCTTCTGGTCATGCCGTCCTCTTTGAATGACAAGTTGTCGCTCTGGTGGGCGCGCAGCGTCAACTAGTTACGCGGTTTGGTAAAACCGCGTAACCCAACTAGAAGCGGTTACCGCGGAAGCCGCCGCCGTTGCGGCCGCCACGGTCGCCACCACGACCGCCGCGGTCGTTACCACGGTTACCGCCGAAGCCACCACGGTTGCCGCCGCGATCGCCATAGCCACCACGGTTGCCGCCAAAGCCGCCGCGACCGCCACGGTCGCCGCCACGGTCACCAAAGCCGCCACGGCCGCCGCGATCGCCACCGCGACCGCCACGGTCACCGCCACGGCCACCGCGATCGCCAAAGCCGCCACGGCCGCCGCGATCGCCACCGCGGCCGCCACGGTCGTCACGGCCGCCGCGAGGACCGCGGTCCTCGTCCAGGCCCATGGCGACGAGCGGAGCGATAACCTTATCGAGAGCGGCCATCAGCTCGGTGGCCTCCTCGTAAGAAAGCTCGGGCAGGAGCTTCTCCTTCTTGTTGGCAAG
>JAXKGH010000014.1:0-11585 GCA_036550475.1 Collinsella sp.
ATCTGCTTCGTTGGAAGTAGTCGCACATAGGAAATAAAAACGCCCCTAGGGCACAAACAAAGGAGAACTACCATGGCAGATCAGAAGACCTTCGAGCGCGTTTGCGACGTTATCCGCGAGACCGCTGGCCTTGACGACGTCGAGATGAAGCCCGAGTCCACGCTCGAGGAGATTGGCCTCGACAGCCTGGGCACCGTCGAGATCCTCGTCGCCGTCGAGGACGAGTTTGGCATTGAGCTCGATACCGAGGAGAACCCCAAGACGGTCGGCGAGTTCGTCGATACGGTCGAGGCGGCATTGGAGAAGTAGTGATGCTCAAGTCTCCTCTCTGCGAGCTGCTCGGCATCGAAAAGCCCGTGTTCCAGGGCGGCATGGCCTGGATTGCCGATGCTTCGCTTGCCTCGGCCGTGTCCGAGGCCGGCGGGTTGGGCATTATTGCGGCCATGAATGCCGACGCAAACTGGCTGCGCGATCAGATTCACGAGCTGCGCACCAAGACGGATAAGCCTTTTGGCGTCAACGTTATGCTCATGAGTCCGTTTGTCGACGAGGTCGCACAAGTGGTGATTGATGAGCGGGTACCCGTTGTGGTGACCGGCGCCGGCAATCCCACCAAGTACATGAAGGCCTGGATCGATGCAGGCATCAAGGTTATTCCCGTCGTGGCTTCGGTGGCGCTGGCGCGTCTCGTGGCGCGTCGCGGGGCCACTGCCGTGGTTGCCGAGGGCACCGAATCAGGCGGCCATATTGGCGAGACGTCGACGATGGCGCTCGTTCCGCAGGTTGTCGACGCGGTCGATATCCCCGTTGTGGCAGCCGGCGGTATCGCGGATGGCCGCGGGGTGGCGGCCGCCTTTATGCTTGGCGCCGCTGGCGTCCAAGTGGGCACGCGTTTTCTCGTTGCCGATGAGTGTACCGTCTCCGAGCAATACAAAGAGCTGGTGCTCAAGGCGGGCGACACGTCGACGCGTGCGACCGGTCGCTCGACGGGACATCCGGTTCGCGCCCTCAAGAGCCCCTTCACCAACGCGTATGCCAAGAACGAGGCGGCGGGCGCAAGTCCCGAGGAGCTCGGGGCCATGGGCACGGGCGCGCTTCGCAAGGCCGCCAAGGACGGTAATTACGAAGAGGGTTCGTATTTGTGCGGACAGATTGCTGGCATGGTCAACGAACGCCAGAGCGCACGCGAAATCGTCGACGATCTGGTCGAGGGTGCCGAGCGCGTCCTGAAGGGTGCGTGCGCATGGGTAGCGTAGCGTTTCTGTTTGCCGGCCAGGGCGCCCAGCACCCCGCGATGGGCGTCGATCTCATCGAGGCATCACCGGCGGCCGCCGAGGTGTTCGCCATTGCCGATGAGGTACGCCCGGGGACCAGCGAGCAGTGCCGGAGCGCCTCCAAGGAGGAGCTCTCGCAGACCGAGAACACGCAGCCGTGCGTGTTCGTTCACGACCTGGCAGCGGCTACCGCCCTGCGCGAGCGCGGCGTGGTGCCTGCCGCTTGTGCGGGATTCTCGCTGGGCGAGGTCGCTGCACTCACCTTTGCGGGGGCGTTCGATACGCGAGCGGGCTTTGAGCTTGTGTGCGAGCGCGCGGCATTGATGGCCACAGCGGCCGAGCGTCACCCCGGCGGAATGCGCGCCGTCATCAAACTCGATGCGGCGCAGGTCGAGGGCTTGGCAAAACAGGCCGGCGAGGACTGCTGGCCGGTCAACTACAACAGTCCGCAGCAGACGGTTGTGGCCGGAGCGCCCGATGTGTTGCAGGCCCTCGACGTCCTGGTAAAAGAGGCTGGTGGCCGGGCCATGAAGGTCGCGGTGTCGGGTGCATTCCATAGCCCCTATATGGCCGAGGCGACCTGTGACCTTGCTGCATATATCGATGCCGGTCACGCGCCGTCCCCGTTGCTCATTCCTGTTATGGCAAATATGACGGCGGCACCTTATCCGGCCGACCCGCAGGCGGCATCGGAGGTGCTGGCCAACCAGGTGAGTCATGCCGTGCGCTGGGTCGACACGCTGCATGCTCTGCAGGATCAGGGCATCGACACGTTTATTGAGGTCGGCCCCGGCAAAACGCTGTCCGGCCTGGTCAAGCGTACGTTGAGCGACGTTCGTGTGTATTCGTGCGAAACGGCCGAGCAGGTCGCAGCTATTGCCGACGAGCTCGCATAGTTCACAGGGCTGTAACCCGAAAGGAATGACATGGGCAACTTGAACAACGGCGCGCTCGAGCGCAACGACTCACGTCGCGTGGCGCTTGTCACGGGCGGCTCGCGCGGCATCGGTCGCGCTTGTGCCGTGGGCCTGGCGGAGGACGGCTTTGATATCGCCGTCGTCTATGCCGGTAGCGCAGATGCGGCGCGCGAGACGTACGAAGCCTGTGAGGCGGCTGGCGCCACGGCGCGCGCATATCAATGTGACGTGGCCGACCCCGCTGCCGTCAACGCGTGCGTGGAAGCGGTCCTCAACGACTTTGGCTCCATTTGGGCGCTTGTCAACAACGCTGGCATCACCCGCGATGGCCTACTCATGCGCATGGGCGATGACGCCTTCGATCGCGTGCTCGATGTCAATCTTAAAGGAACGTTTAACACGACACGCGCGCTCACCAAGACCTTTATGCGTCAGCGCGGCGGCTGCGTCATCAACATGAGCTCGGTTGTGGGCCTGATGGGCAATGCCGGGCAGGCCAACTACGCCGCCTCCAAGGCGGGCGTCATCGGTCTGACCAAGGCGGTGGCGCGCGAGCTTGCGCCACGCGGCGTACGAGTGAACGCGGTTGCCCCCGGGTTTGTTGAGACCGATATGACGGCAAAGCTCTCGGAGAAGGTGCGCGCGGCGTGCGAGGAGCAGATTCCCCTGAGGCGCATGGCGCGACCCGAGGAAGTGGCCGGCGTGGTGCGCTTTTTGGCGAGTGATGCCGCCGCTTACATTACGGGCGAAGTCATACGCGTCGACGGCGGAATGGCGATGTAGAAACCAGGGCCGAACAACGGCTTGAATGAGGAGACCATGATGGAACAGAGAGTTGCAATCACCGGTATCGGTGCCGTATCGCCGCTCGGTAACACGGCGCTTGCTACCTGGGCGGCCATGTGCGCCGGCACGTGCGGCATCGGCCCGATCACGCACTTCGATACCGATGCGTTTGCCGTTAAGGTGGCGGCCGAGGTCAAGGGTTTTGACGGCAACGAGTACTTTGGCAAGCGTGACGCCAAGCACCTGGACCCCTGCGTTCAGTTTGCCCTGGCAGCGTCGGACGAGGCCATGCACGATGCGGGCTTTGATGTCGAGGGCGCCATCGATCGCGAGCGCCTGGGCGTCTACGTGGGTTCGGGCGTGGGCGGCATGCAGACACTCGTCGACAACGTCCACACGATTGCCGACCGTGGGCCCCGCCGCGCATCGCCCTATATGATTGCGATGATGATCCCCAACATGGCATCGGGCAATATTGCAATCCGCCACAAGGCAAAGGGCCCGACCCTGCCCGTGGTGACCGCGTGCGCAACCTCGGCCCATGCGGTGGGCGAGGCGTTCCGCGCCATCAAGCATGGCTATGCCGACGCGATCCTCGCGGGCGGCGCCGAGGCGGCCATTATCCCCGATGCCGTTGCGGGCTTTACGTCCTGCCGTGCACTTACCACCAACCCCGACCCGTCGACGGCCTGCCGTCCGTTCGATGCAGACCGTGACGGCTTTGTGATGGGCGAGGGCGCCTGCGTGCTGGTACTCGAGAGCATGGAACATGCACAGGCCCGCGGTGCGCACATTTACGCCGAGGTCGTAGGCTATGGCAACACCGATGACGCCTACCACATCACGAGTCCCGACCCGGACGCAGCAGGTATCGCCCGTGCGATATCGCTGGCGGTGGCCGAAGGCGACGTCAAGCCTTCCGAGGGCCTCTACATCAACGCTCACGGTACCTCGACCAAGCTCAACGATTCGTCCGAGACGGCGGGCATCAAGCGAGCGCTCGGCGAGGACGCGGCGCGCGCCGCACATGTCTCGTCGACCAAGTCGATGACCGGCCACATGATCGGTGCCACGGGCGCCATCGAGGTCATGGCCTGCGCCATGGCGCTCGAGCAGGGCGTGGTGCCGCCGACCATTAACTACCACACACCCGATCCCGCCTGCGATCTTGACTACACGCCCAATCGCGCGGTTCGCGCCGATCTTACCTGGGCGCTTTCGACCAATCTGGGCTTTGGCGGACACAACGCCGCCATCGCACTGCGTAGATATACGAGGAGCTAGAGCATGGATTCCAAAAGACTTGCCGAGATAGCCGATGTTATGGAGGACCGCGGCCTCACGCGCGTACGCGTTGAGGAGCCCGATGGCACCGCGGTCGAACTCGAGCGCGCGAGCGTCGCGCAGCCGGTTGCCGTGCCCATGCCTATGCCGAGCGCCATGGCCGCTCCGGTTGCGGCTCCCGCAGTCGCGCCTGCCGCACCGGAGCCCGCCGCGCAGGCGCCTGCCGCCGCACCGGAGCCCAAGGGCACCGAGGTGACCGCTCCCATGGTCGGCGTTTTCTATGCCGCCCCGGCGCCGGGCGACGAGCCGTTTGTACACGTGGGCTCCAAGGTCAAGGCCGGCGAGACCCTCTGCATCATCGAGGCCATGAAGGTTCTCAACGAGGTGACGGCCGAGGCAGACGGCGAGGTGCTCGAGATCTGCGTGGCCGACGGCGACCTCGTGGAGTTCGGCAGCTGCCTCATGAGGATCGGGTAGGTGATATCCATGAACAAAGAAGAGCTCAAGAAGCTGTTGCCGCATCGCGAGCCGATGCTTTTGCTCGACGAAGCCGAGCTGGTGGGCGACGAGGCCCACGGCAAGATCACGATTACGGGCGACGAGTACTTTTTGCAGGGACATTTTCCGGGAAACCCGGTCGTCCCCGGTGTGATTCAGTGCGAGATGCTCGCCCAGAACTGCTGCGTGCTGCTGATGGGCGATGAGGAGGCGCGCGGCGCGACGCCGTTCTACACGAGTCTGGACAAGGTGCGCTTTAAGCGTCCGGTGCACCCGGGCGATACGGTGGATCTGGTGTGCTCCATCACGCGTGCGCGCGGGCCGTTCCGCTTTGCGACGGGTATTGCGAGCGTCAACGGTGAGGTTTGCTGCCGTGCCGATATGTCTTTTGCACTCATGCACGAAAGATAAGGAAGGCTTCATGTTCGACAAAGTGCTCATCGCCAACCGCGGCGAAGTCGCGGTCCGTGTTATCCGCGCGTGCCGCGATATGGGCATCAAGACCGTCGCCGTCTACTCCACGGCCGATGCGGACGCGTTGCACGTGCAACTTGCCGACGAGGCGTATTGCATCGGCGGCCCGCGTCTTGCAGAGAGCTACCTCAACGACGATGCCGTGCTCACCTGTGCCGTAAAGTCGGGAGCTAAGGCAATTCATCCCGGCTATGGCTTCTTTTCCGAGAAGGCGAGCTTCGTGCGCGACTGCGACAAGTATGGCCTGGCGTTTGTCGGTCCTTCGGCCGAGGTGATCGACAGCATGGGCGACAAGGACGCCGCGCGTCGAACGGCTGCCGCGGCGGGCGTGCCCATCGTGCCGGGCTGCGATTTGCTCAAAAGCCCCGAGGAGGCAACGGCCGAGGCCGAGCGCATTGGCTGTCCCGTGCTCATTAAGGCGCGTGCAGGCGGTGGCGGTCGCGGCATTCGCAAAGTCGAGCGCGTGGAAGATGCGGCAAAGGCGTTCATCGAGGCGCGTGCCGAGGGCGAGGCCGTTTTTGGCGACGGCGAGTGCTACATGGAGAAGTTTGTCGCGCCGGCGCACCACGTTGAGGTGCAGATTATGGCCGATAAGCAGGGCCATGTGTTTTCGCTCGGCGAGCGCGAGTGCTCGGTGCAGCGTCGCAACCAAAAGCTGATCGAGGAGAGCCCCGCGCCGTGCCTCGACGGACACGACGACATTCGTGCTCGCATGCACAAGGCGGCGCGTGACCTGGCTCGTGCCGTCGGCTACGAAGGAGCCGGTACCATCGAGTTCCTGTATTCGGACGACGGCAATTTCTACTTTATGGAAATGAACACGCGCTTGCAGGTGGAGCATCCGGTTACAGAGTTTGTGACCGATACCGACTTGGTCAAGTGGCAACTGCGCGTGGCAGCCGGCCAGCCTCTGCCCTTTGAGCAGGAGGACATGCCGGTCCACAACCACGCCATGGAGTGCCGCATCAATGCCGAAACGCCGGACTTTCTGCCGTCATGCGGAACGGTCACCGCGTTGCGCGTGCCGGGTGGTCCGCGCGTGCGCTGGGATTCCGCCATGTTTACCGGGGCCGCCGTTCCGCCGTACTACGACTCCATGCTCGGCAAGCTCATCGTGTGCGCGCCCACGCGTGACGGCGCCATTCGCAAGATGCGCTCGGCCCTGGGCGAGCTCGTGATTGAGGGCGTGAGCGAAAACAGCGAGCTTCAGCTCGACGTGCTGGCAAACGACGAGTTCTTGTCGGGCATGTATCACACCGATCTGATGGGGCATCTCTATGCTGATGAATAGAAAAGCGAAGACGGTCAATGTCCTTGAGGGGCCGATAACCGAGTCGTGCGCCGAGTTTCCCGCGCGCCACGTGTTTATCAAGTGCCCGGAGTGCCGCCGCGTGATCGATGAGGCACGCCTGCACGACAACCTCGAGGTCTGCCCTCGTTGCGGCAAACACTTTCGCGTGAGCGGTCGCGCGCGCATGCGCATGACGGTCGACGAGGGCACGTTTGAGGAATGGGATGCCAATCTGGCGTCGGAGGATTTCCTTTCGTTTCCCGGCTATGCCGACAAGCTCACGAGCGTGAGCGAGCGTTCGGGCGAGCGCGATGCCGTTGTGTGCGGCAGGGGCAAAATCTGCGGTTGCGATACGGCGCTCTTCTTTATGGACGCCAACTTTATGATGGGCTCGATGGGCTCCGTGGTGGGCGAGAAGATCTGTCGCGCATTTGAGCGCGCGACCGAGCTGAGATTGCCAGTTGTCGGCTTTACCGTTTCGGGCGGTGCGCGCATGCAAGAGGGCATGACATCGCTTATGCAGATGGCCAAGATTTCTGCGGCGGTTAGGCGCCACAGCGAGGCGGGCGGCCTGTATATCACGGTGCTCACCGACCCCACGACCGGAGGCGTAACCGCGAGCTTTGCCATGGAGGGCGACATTATCCTGGCCGAGCCCGATGCCCTGACGGCATTTGCCGGCCCGCGCGTGATCGAGCAGAACATGCACAAGCGCCTACCCAAGGGATTCCAGCGCTCCGAGTTTTTGCTGGAGCACGGTTTTTGCGATGCCGTTGTTCCGCGTGGCGAGATTGCGCTCACGGTAGGCGAGCTGCTGGCGCTGCACGAAGGGCACGCGCCCGGCCTGGGGGCACCGCATGAGATCGTGCATACGGGTCGCCGCGGCAAAAAGTTGGGACACTTGTTTAAGCGCTCGGCGGCACCAAAAACCGCGCTCGAGATTGTCAAGCAGACCCGCTCGGCAGATCGCGCCACGGCGGGCGAGATGATCTCGCTGGGCCTGGATGGATTTGTGGAGCTGCACGGCGACCGCTACTTTGGCGACGACGCCGCTGTGGTGGCTGGCATTGGCTGGAAAGACGGACGCCCCGTAACGGTCATCGCCATCGAGCGCGGCACCACGACCAAAGAGCGCATGCGTCGCAACTTTGGTATGGCACATCCCGAGGGCTACCGCAAAGCGCGTCGCCTGATGCGCCAGGCCGAAAAGTTTGGTCGACCGGTTCTGTGCCTGGTCGATACTTCGGGCGCGTTTTGCGGCATCGGTGCCGAGGAACGCGGTCAGGGCGAGGCCATCGCCCAGAATCTCATGGAGATGAGCGGCCTTAAGACGCCGATTGTCTCGGTGGTGACAGGCGAGGGCGGCTCTGGTGGCGCGCTGGCGCTGTCCGTGGCCGACCGCATCCTGATGCTCTCGAGCTCGGCCTATTCGGTCGTGAGCCCCGAGGCCTGTGCGTCGATCCTGTGGAAGGATACCGAGCGTGCGGATGAGGCCGCCGAGGCGCTTAAGCTCACGGCCCCCGATCTGCTGGCGCTCGGCATCATCGACGGCATTGTTGACGATAAGGGCCTGTCGCATGAGGAGATCGCCGGTGCCGTCATGTCCTCGGCATTTGATGCCTTCGATACGCTTGGGCAGCTCGACGACGCGACCCTCACAAACCTCCGCTACGAAAAGTACCGCGCAATCGGTCGATACCGCACGATGTGACAAAGGGACAGCCCGCATGTCATATTGGGAAAGGCGTTCCATGCTACAAGTTTCTAACACCTCGTTTACAACGTCGGTTTCATCAAACGCCATGGCCGTGGTGGACTATCTGTCCAAAAGCATGATGTCGGCGCTGCCGTTTATTGTCTGCGCGGCGTTGTTCCGCACCGTCGCTGTCATTATGGGCGAAGGCATGCTGGGCCTGTGGTCTGCCGATTCCGATATCTATCGCCTGTTCTACAGTTGGCTCTATAACGCCGGCTACTACTTTTTGCCCATTTATCTTGGTTGGGCGGCCGCCCGCCAGCTCGGTTGCTCGGAGCAGCTGGGCATGATGCTGGGCGGCGTATTGATTGCACCCGATTTACTCAAGCTTGTCGATGCCGCATCGACGACGGGGGCATCGATGACTTCCGTGTATGGTCTGCTTCCTGCGCCGGTCAACGATTACACGACGACTGTTATTCCGGTTCTCATCTCGGTGCCCGTGCTATGGCGAGTGGAGTGTTTCTTTAAGCGCGTTATCCCTAAGGCCGTGGCGTTTTCGTTTGTTCCGTTTGCGACCTTGCTTGTCATGGTTCCGGTTTCGCTGTGCATTACGGCGCCGGCGGGCAGCTATCTGGGCATGCTGTTGGGCCAGCTTATGTTTATGCTTGGCAATTCCGGTGGCATTGTGTCGCTGCTCACGCTCATGGGGCTTGCCGCAGGCTGGGAGTTCCTAAAGATCGCGGGCGTCAGCAACGTCGCCCTATCGCTCGCCTATGCGCAGTTTATGAGTGTGGGAACGGATTCGTGCATCCTGATCGCCGCGACGATGGCAACGTTCGCCGTTTGGGGCATGCCCTTTGGCGCGTCGCTTCGCGTTGCGGATAAGGACGAGAAGGCGCTCATGCTGGGCTATTCAATCTCGGGTGTTCTTGGCGGCGTAAGCGAGCCGGCGCTGTACGGTTGCGGCTTTAAATATGGCAGGTGCCTGACGTGCATGGCCATTGGCGGCGCCGTCGGAGGCCTTGTTGCGGCCGTGGGCCACGTTACGGCCTATACCATCGGCATGACGAATGTCCTCATGGTCATTGGCTTTGCCACGGGCGGCATCTCGAACCTGCTGTGGTGCTGCGCTGCCGGTGGTGTAGCATTCGCGATGTCTGCGGCGCTGAGCTACTGCTTTGGTGTGGTGCCGACGAAGGGGCAGACGACGGGGGACGGAGCCGATTCGTCCGAAACAGTGGCGAGCGCTGCTGAGGTAAGCGCATAAACCTGTGCGACAAAAGGACGATTCCTTTGTCACATTCCAAGGCCGTGGCCCGTGTGGGCTGCGGCCTTTTTGTATCTTGAGGACAAAGTGGCTACACTACAATCCGTTTGAGCAATAGATATATAGGTAGTACCGTGGGGGCGGATGCAGATGGTCGAGTGGATAGTTAAGCGCGCGCAGGGCGATCGTGCGCGTGTGGGCACGTTAGCGGGCATGGTGTGTATTGTCGCCAATGTGGCGCTTTGTGCTGCGAAGGGCGCAATTGGTGTGCTGTCGGGATCGGTTTCGATCGTGGCGGATGCCATGAACAACCTGTCCGATGCTAGTTCGAATATCGTGAGCGTGCTGGGCTTTAAGCTGGCGAGCAAGCCGGCCGACCCCGAGCATCCTTACGGCCACGGTCGCTATGAGTATCTCTCGGGATTGGTCGTGGCGGCGCTCGTGCTGCTGATTGGCGTTGAGCTGGTGAAGTCCTCGGTTGAGCGCGTCATCCACCCCGAACCTGTCGAGTTCTCGCTTGCCCTGGTGGCAGTTCTAGCGCTTTCGATGGTCGTAAAGCTCTGGATGGCGGCCCTCAACCAAAAGCTCGGCGATCGCATTGAGTCCGAGACGCTGCATGCGACCGCGCAAGATTCCAAGAACGATGTTCTTGCCACGGGCGCCGTGCTAGCGTGCGCAATTGTTTCGCAGATGACGCACATCAATCTTGACGCATGGGTCGGCCTTGCCGTTGGCGCCTATATTGGCTGGAGCGGTTTTGAACTCATCCAGGATACGGTGAGCCCGCTTTTGGGCCAGACGCCCGATCCTAAGTTGGTCAAGCACATTCGAGACAAGATCATGAGCTACCCCGGCGTTTTGGGCGTTCACGATTTGATGGTTCACGATTACGGTCCGGGCAGGAAGTTTGCAAGCGCACATGCCGAGATGGCGGCCGAGGCCAGCCCGCTGGAAAGTCACGACACGCTCGATAACATCGAGCAGGCGTTTAGGGACGAGGACGGCATGATCGTCACGCTCCATTACGATCCCATCGTGACCGACGATCCAAAGGTGGCGAGCATGCGTTTACGCATTAACGCCATGGCCCAACAGATCGATAGCCGCCTTTCGATTCACGATCTGCGCTGTGTGCCGGGTCCTACGCACACCAACGTGATCTTTGACTGCGTGCGTCCCTCGGATATGGGCATGGACGCCGAGGACCTGAAGCACGCGTTGGCCCAGAGGGTCGAATCGGAATACCCCAAGTCGATTGCCAAGATTACGATCGACGAAGACTACGTAGGACATACCCACGAGTAGGGCTGTGCCGGCAAAGCAAGTTATACAGAAGGGGAGAGCATGAAGCGTCTATATCTACTCCGCCACGGCCAGACGGAATTCAACGTCAAAAAGCTGGTCCAGGGCCGCTGCGACTCACCGCTCACCGACTTAGGCCGTCAGCAAGCCGGGATGGCAGCTACATGGATCAAATCTCACAACGTCGTTCCCGACAAAGTGGTCTCTTCACCCTTAGGCCGAGCCATGGACACAGCTCGGCTCGTCGCAACCGAACTCCTTGGCCCGGACGCAGCAGTCGAGCCCTGCGAAGGCATCATTGAGCGCTGCTACGGCACCTTCGAAGAAGGCCCCCACGACGCATTGCCTACCGACGTCTGGGATCCGGGTGAGGATTTGGTCCCCTTTGGAGGAGAAGGGAACCGCGCGCTGCAAGAACGCATGGTAGGCACCCTCACCAATCTCATGGGAGCCGAGGGCATCGAAACCCTCCTAGCAGTAAGCCACGGCAGCGCCAGCCGCCAATTCATCAAGGCTGCAGCCCCAGAGGGCTTCGAGCTCCCAACAAAACTCCCCAACTGCGCCATCATGATCTTCGATTTTGACGAGGAAAAACTACAAGCAGAGGGCGAGCCAATGCAATGCAAGTTCACTCTCCAGCAAATAGTGGACCCCCAACAAAGAAATTGGCTCTGTTAGACCAGAATTGACATATAGGTGATGTCACCGTGGTATAATGAAACCAGCAACCACGGCATTGGAGCAGGTATGAACGCCGAGGATCTGGTCATCACCCTCAAGAAGAATATGGCGA
>JAXKGH010000138.1:0-5380 GCA_036550475.1 Collinsella sp.
GCGATATACTGCTGGGCAGACGAAAGGAGCGCCGACGATGCTTAATGGGTGCGCATACATATTGACGGTCGACGTGGGTAACACGTTCATTCGCTTTGGTCTGTTTGCCGAGGATTCGGCTGCGGCGCAGGAATGCCCGCTTGCGACGTGCGAGATCACGACGCCGTCGAGCATCACAGCCGACGAAGCGCGCATGAGGCTCGCGCAGGTCATGTGCGCACTGGCAGCCGATGCGGGCATGCCGGGTGCACTCGTTCCCGCGGCCGCAGTGCTGAGCTGCGTGGTACCGGCGCTCGAGCGCCCGTGGAAGGCGGCGCTTTCCCGTACCTGCACGGGACGCGTGCTCACGGTGGGACCGGGACTTAAGACCGGCATGCCCGTCCACTACGACGACCCGGCCGAGATCGGCCCCGACCGCATTGCCGACGCCGTGGCGGCCCGTGCCGTCTACGGCTCTCCGTGCATCGTGATCGACCTGGGCACGACGACCAATATTGAGGTCATCGACGCGTGCGGAACCTTTGTGGGCGGCGTCATCGCGCCGGGTCTGGCGCTCGGTGCCCGGTCGCTTTCGGCCGCTGCGGCGCGTTTGCCGCAGGTCGAGCCTTCGGCGCCAACGCACGTCATCGGCCGCAACACGCGCGAGGCCATGCGCTCGGGCGTGGTCTTGGGCGAGGTGGCCCGCATCGACGGCATGCTCGACATGGTGCTCGCCGAGATGCGCTCGACCAAGGCCGCGGGGGAAGGCAACGTGCCCATCGTCATTACCGGCGACGATGCCGAGGCACTCGCGTCGCTGGTCGGTCACAGTCTGACGGTCGACGACGCGCTGACGTTGCGGGGACTGGCCGAGCTCTACCGCATCAACCAAAAGCCCCGCCGCGTGTAAAAGTGAGGGCGCCGGTGGGACAAACGCCTCCACCTTTCACCTGCTACAATGGGTCAAACTATTGCGATTACGGAGGTGTCTGTCATGTCGGACGATCTTCATCAAACTTCGTCAGGCAAGCGCCTGGACGTCATTAGCTGGGACGAGTTCTTTATGAGCGTGGCCATCGCCGCGCAGCGCCGCAGCAAGGACCCCAACACGCAGGTGGGTGCGTGCATCGCCAACACCAACCACCGCATCCTTTCGGTGGGCTACAACGGTACACCCTCGGCGCTCAACGACGACTTTTTTCCGTGGGGTACGAGCGACGACCCGCTGCAGGACAAGCACAACTACGTGGTCCATGCCGAGGCAAACGCCGTGCTCAACTACCGTGGCTCGCTCAAGGACCTCGAGGGTTCCACGGTCTACGTCACGCTGTTCCCGTGCCACGACTGCGCCAAGATTTTGGCTCAGGTGGGCGTGGGCGAGGTCGTCTACCTGGACAACAAGTACGCCGACACCGATGACGGCCGTATCAGCCGCCGCATTCTCGACTCTTGTGGCATCAGCTACCGCCAGGTCATCGTCGATGTCCAGATTGGTACCGGGGGACAGGCTCGACAGTAATATGCGTTGTCGCTATCTGACGACGAACGCAGCTCAAAGAGCCCCGTCCCAAATTGACTACTCGTGAAAGTCGCGTCTGCGCGCATGGACGGCTCGTGAGCGGGTACACGGCTGTAGTAACATAGCTTCTGTCCGCGGGCGCGCCCGCGTAATTGTGAGAAAGGAGCCCCTGTGGCTGTTAACGAAGAGCTGCTTAAGAAGGTTCTTGAAGAGATTCGCCCCAACCTGCAGGCCGATGGCGGCGATATGGAGTATGTGGGCGTCGACGACGAGGGCGTCGTCAAACTGGAGCTGCAGGGCGCTTGCGCCGGCTGCCCCATGAGCTCGCTGACCCTGTCCATGGGTATTGAGCGCATCCTGAAGGAGCATGTGCCCGGCGTTACCCGAGTTGAGCAGGTCAATGCCTCCGGCGAGGCCGAGGACCTGTACGACGAGTACGCGCCGTTCTAAGCTGCGAAAGCTGCGGACGGCATACTCCGCATAGACGTTACGCCCAAATATGCGGCTGCGAGCGCAAGGCCCGCGGCCGCATTTGTATGTAGGGAGTAGGAGGGTCGACATGCTCAACGACTTCTACCATATGCTTGATCCCGTCGCGATTTCGGCGGGGCCTATCACGATTTACTGGTATGGTCTGGCCTATGTGGTCGGCGCCCTGCTCACGGCGGTTGTCATGTACCGCACGCAGCGTCGCTGGGGTTTTAACATCACGATTGATGACCTGACGAGTGTCGTGGTCGGCGTGGTCTTTGGCCTCATTATCGGTGCGCGTCTGTTCTACGTCGTCTTTTACGGTAATGGCTACTACTGGGCGCACCCGTTCGAGATCTTTGCCACCAACGAGGGCGGCATGAGCTTCCACGGCGGTTTGGTGGGCGGCATTATCGGCGGCATCATCGTATGCCGCATGTATAAGCTCGACGCATGGACTTTGGCAGACCTTGCTGTCATCGGCGCGCCGCTGGCCTTGTGCCTGGGCCGTTGTGCCAACTTTGTCAACGGAGAGCTGTGGGGCAAGCCGACCGATCTGCCCTGGGGCGTGGTCTTCGGTGGCACCGCGGGCGATATGCCGCGTCACCCCTCCCAGCTCTACGAGGCATTTCTTGAGGGCATCGTGCTCTTTTGCATTCTGCAGGTGCTCAGCCGCAAAAAGCCGCTACTGCCCCAAGGCACGTTTATGGGCGTCTTTGTGATGGGCTACGGCATCGTTCGCTTTTTGATTGAGTTTGTGCGCGTGCCCGATGCGCAGCTGGGCTATCTGCTGGGTGGCGTCATCACGATGGGTCAGCTGCTGAGCCTGCCGCTCGTAATCGCGGGCCTGGCGCTCATCATCTTTGCTCGTCGCCGCAACCAACCCCAGCGCATCTACCTCGACGCCTAACTACCACAAAGGGGACAGGCACCTTTGTGGTGGTTTGCTGGGCAACGATGACAGAACAATAACGTTTCCCCAGATAAACCCTGCCAAAATAAACCTGTCCCTTTTTGGCAGGTTTCTAGAAAGGCTCTTTGGACTGTGAAGGATTCCGACCTCTCCACAACGGCTGCGCGCGACGCTGCCCGCATCGTCTGGTTTAAGCGCTACCCCGCCAAGCAGACGCTCATCGCATTTTTGCTCGCGCTGTTGGCGACCACGGCGTTTTCCATCGATCCCTCCCCGGTGTCGAGCAACGCAGTCTTGGCGATTGACCCCAAAGCCTCGGGCATGCTGTACGTGTGCTACGAGGTGCTCCTCTCGTTTGCCGGCCATACCGACGCGGTCATGTTGCTTGCACTTGCCTGCCTGCTCACCTTGCCGTTTCGCTACGTGTTCTTTGGTCGTGGCGACACCTGGCGTCCATCGATCATTCTGCCGTCGCTGTTCTTCGCCATCTGCATGGTGTTCGGCCGCAGCTACGACCTCACCGACTCGGCCGAGATTGTCCTTGGTGACAAAGCTCGCATCATCTGCGCCTGGATTGGCGGCGCGGGCTGGATGCTCCTGGCGATCGTGGCCTTCTATCTGGCTTTTGAGTGCCTGGATTGGCTGAGCTCTCGGCGCATTCCGTTTTCCGAAGCGCACTTTGGCCGCGTATGGCGTGTGACTCACGCCGTGCTCTCGGTCCATCCCTTTGCCGGCCCCTTCCTGGTGCTTATGATCGCCTGGGCGCCCACGCTCATCGCTTCGCTGCCCGGCCTTTTTATGGGAGATACGGGTGCGCAGATTCGCCAGTGGTTCAACTACCCCAACGGCACGAGCGACTACCTGCGCCTACTCAATCCCAACGTGCTGCTCAACGGGCATCATCCCGTGGTGCACACGGCCATTATCGGCTCGTGCGTTCAGCTGGGGCTTTCGCTGTTCAACAGCGCTAACGCGGGTCTTGCCATCTACACCTGTGCTCAGTTCGTCATCACGGCCGCCTGCATGGCCTATTCCATTTCGTCGCTGCGCAAACTGGGCGTGAGCCTGCCGGTTCGCGGTGCGATCCTGCTGTTCTTTGCGTTTATGCCGATGTTCTCTAACTACGCGGCGTTGCTCACCAAAGACGTGCTCTTTGCCGACGCGTTCTTGGTGCTGCTGGTACAGACCGTCAAGCTCGTGGCATGTGGCTTGCCCCGTCGTGATGCCAATGTCGAGCGAGCGGGCGAGAAAGCCCCCGTGCTCTTTGCGCGCCACGACTGGCTGCTGCTCGCTCTGGGCGCCATGGGTTCCACGTTCCTGCGCAACGGCGGCCTGGTGTTTCCCCTGGCGGCATGCGTAATCGCGGCGGCGTTTTGCGTATGGGACGTGCATGTGGCTCGTCGTGCAGCCAAGCAGACTGGTGCTGCGCCTTCAGGCGCCATCCCGCGTTTCCGCTGGGTCGGTGTCCTCGCGGTGCTCGCGCTCTGCCTTGCCTCTAATATGTACTTCACCAAGGTCTTTATGCCGGCGCACGATATCACGCCTGGTTCCAAGCGCGAAATCCTCTCGATTCCGTTCCAGCAGACGGCTCGTTTCGTCCAAAAGCACGACGGTCTCAACTCGGGCGTCAACCCCACGGTTAAGGAGGACGGCACCATCGTGGAGGCTCCTTGCGACGGTTCGGTGACCGACGAGGAGCGCGCCGTGATCGACCGTGTGCTCAAGTACGAGAACCTGGGCCGCCGCTACAACCCCGACAAGTCCGATGCCGTCAAGAACTGCTTTAACGAGTACGCCTCGCAGGAGGACATCGATGCCTATTTTGAGGTATGGGCCCAGATGTTTAAGAAGGATCCCGAGTGCTATATTTCGGCGCTTATCAATAACTACTATGGTTATTTTTATCCGAGCGCGCGCGATGCCTGGGTCTACAGCACGGCGCGTAGTGCCGAGATTATGGCGAAGCCCGATAACCTCAAGTACTTCGACTTCCATCCGGTCGATAGCAAGGTTGTGCGCTGGTGCGACCACCTGATCAACCTGTATCGCGTGGCAGTACAACGCATCCCGTTTATCTCGCTCGCCATGAGCTCGGCCACCTATGTGTGGATCATGATCGCCGTGGTGGTCTATCTGCTACGTCGTCATTCGTGGCGCGGGCTGGCCATTTGGGTGCCGCTGCTGGGCGTGCTCGCCGTGTGCCTGATCGGTCCCTGCAACGGCTCGACCTACATGCGCTATCTGTATCCGGTCATCGCCTGCATGCCCTTTGCCATTGGCGCCACCATCACCCGCAGCGACCTCCTCTGGTCCTAATATGGTGCAAAGGGGACAGGTTACTTTGCTCCAAAGGGTTGCATCATCACGACGCCTTCATTTTGGGGTTTATCTCGCAGGCCAGTAGGTATATCATAACGACGTTTGTTTATATTGCCCGAGCATCTGCGCTGGGCTTTAGGTCGAAACCGATAGGAGACACGTATGTCCGGACACTCTAA
>JAXKGH010000139.1:0-3562 GCA_036550475.1 Collinsella sp.
AGCTTGATGTCGATGTCGACGCCAGCGGGGAGGTCGAGACGCATGAGCGAATCAACGGTGCCCGAGGTGGGGTCGAGGATGTCGATGAGGCGCTTGTGGGTGCGCATCTCGAACTGCTCACGGGAGTCCTTGTTCACGTGCGGCGAGCGGATAACCGTGTACAGGTTGCGCTCGGTGGGCAGGGGGACAGGACCGGAAACGCGAGCGCCGGTCTTCTGAGCGGTCTCGACGATGAGCTTCGCGGACTGATCGACGACCTCGTGATCATAGCCCTTGAGGCGAATGCGGATCTTCTGGGTAGCCAACTTAAACCTCCAAAGAGTGCGAGAGATGTTCTCGCGGATTACGTAACAGGGAGCTCGAACTTAGGCGTTCTTGCTCATGACCTCGTCCACGATGGACTTGGGCGCGGGCTCATAAGAGTCGAACTGCATCGTGTAGGATGCACGGCCCTGGGTCTGGGAGCGAAGGTCGGTAGCGTAACCGAACATCTCGCCCAGCGGCACCTTGGCACGGATGAGCTTGCTGTTCTTGCGATCCTCCATGCCCTCGATCTTGCCGCGGCGACCGGAGAGGTTGCCCATAACGTCGCCCATGTACTGCTCGGGGGTCTCGACCTCGACAGCCATAATCGGCTCGAGCAGCTGCGGATCGGACTTCTTGAGGGCGTCCTTGATAGCCATGGAACCGGCGATCTTGAAGGCGGCCTCGGAGGAGTCGACCTCGTGGTAAGAACCGTCGAACAGGGTGACCTTGACGTCGAGGACCGGGAAGCCGGCGATAACACCGGTGTTCAGGGCCTCCTGGATGCCCTTGTCGATGGACGGGATGTACTCCTTGGGCACGACGCCGCCGACGATAGCGTTGACGAACTCGTAGCCGAAGCCCTCCTCCATCTTCTCGAGCTTGATGACGGCGTGGCCGTACTGACCGCGACCGCCGGACTGACGGACGAACTTGCCCTCAGCCTTCTCGACGTCGTGACCAGCGGTCTCGCGGTAGGCAACCTGGGGCTTACCAACGTTAGCGTCAACCTTGAACTCACGGAGCAGACGGTCGACGATGATCTCGAGGTGCAGCTCGCCCATGCCGGCGATGATGGTCTGGCCGGTCTCGTGGTTGGTGGACACCTGGAAGGTCGGGTCCTCCTCGGCGAGCTTGGTCAGAGCCAGGGACATCTTGTCCTGCTCGGCCTTGGTCTTGGGCTCGATGGCAACGTCGATAACGGGCTTAGCGAACTCGATCTTCTCGAGGACGATCTCCTTGCCCTCTTCGCACAGGGTGTCACCGGTGGTGGAGTTCTTGAAGCCGACGCAAGCGACGATGTCGCCGGCAGCGGCGTCGTCACGGTCGATACGCTCGGCGGCGTTCATCTCGAGGATGCGGCCGAGACGCTCGCGCTGACCGTTGGAAGCGTTGACAACGTAGGAGCCGGACTCAGCGCGGCCGGAGTAAACGCGGACGTAGGTGAGCTTACCGACGAACGGGTCGGTCATGATCTTGAAGACCAGGCCGGAGAAGGGCTCGTCGAAGGAAGGATGACGCTGGATCTCCTCGCCGGTGTCCGGATCGGTACCGGTGACGGCCTCAACGTCGAGCGGGCTGGGCAGGTAGTCGACGACAGCGTCGAGCAGCTCCTGAACGCCCTTGTTCTTGTAAGCGGAGCCCACGAAGACGAGGTTGAGCTCGTTGGCCAGAACACCCTTGCGCAGAGCAGCCTTGAGCTCCTCGACGGTGAAGTCCTCCTCCATGAGGATCTTCTCCATGAGCTCGTCGTCAAAGCTGGCAGCAGCGTCGAGGAGCTCCTCGCGCTTGGTGGCAGCGATGTCGGCAAACTCAGCCGGGATCTCGTCCATCGGCTCGGGGTAGGTCATGCCCTTCTCGTCGGCCTTGAAGTCCCATGCAGTCATGGTGACCAGGTCGATAACGCCCCAGAAGTTGTCCTCGGCGCCCATCGGGACCTGAGCGGCCACGGCGTTAGCGTCGAGACGATCCTTCATGGTCTCGATAGCGTTGAAGAAGTCAGCGCCCACGCGGTCATACTTGTTGATGAAGGCGATGCGGGGGACGTTGAAGGTGGAAGCCTGACGCCAAACGGTCTCAGACTGGGGCTGAACGCCGGCAACGGCGTCGAAGACGGCGACAGCGCCATCGAGGACGCGCAGGCAGCGCTCGACCTCGGCGGTGAAGTCAACGTGGCCCGGGGTGTCGATGATCTGGATGCGGTAGTCCTTACCGTCCTTGTTCCAGAAGCACGTGGTAGCAGCGGAGGTAATGGTTACGCCGCGCTCCTGCTCCTGAACCATCCAGTCCATGGTGGCAGCGCCCTCATGGACCTCACCGATCTTGTGGGTCTTGCCGGTGTAGTAAAGAATACGCTCGGTCGTGGTGGTCTTACCGGCATCGATGTGAGCCATGATGCCGATGTTACGGGTATCGGAAAGCTTGTACTTAGGCTTAGCCATGTTAGTTCCTTACCTTAAACTTACCAACGATAGTGAGAGAACGCACGGTTGGCCTCGGCCATCTTGAAGACGTCCTCACGCTTCTTGACGGAAGCGCCCAGGCCGTTGGAAGCGTCGAGGATCTCGTTGGCGAGACGCTCGGCCATGGTCTTCTCCTTGCGAGCGCGGGAGAAGTTGACGATCCAGCGGATACCCAGAGCGGTGGAACGACGGGAGTTGACCTCCATCGGGACCTGATAGGTAGCGCCACCGACACGCTTGGGCTTAACCTCGAGCGTGGGCTTGACGTTGTCCATAGCCTTCTTGAAGGTAGCGAGAGCGTCGCCACCCTCGGACTTCTCGGCAACGATCTCGAAAGCGGTGTAAACGATGCGCTCAGCGGTGGCCTTCTTGCCGTCAAGAAGGACCTTGTTGATGAGCTGAGTCACCAGGCGGTTGTTGTAAACGGCGTCAGGCTGAACCTCACGACGATTAGCTGCTGCACGACGCGGCATGTGAAATCTCCTTAAGTGTCTACCGTGCGGCGCTTAGGCGGCACACGGCGAAAGTATCAAAACGTTATCTGGCTTATTTGGCCTTGGGGCGCTTAGCACCGTACTTGGAACGGGCCTGCATACGGTTCTGGACCGGAGCAGCGTCGTAGGCGCCACGGATGACGTGATAACGGACACCAGGGAGGTCACGGACACGACCGCCGCGGACGAGCACGATGGAGTGCTCCTGCAGGTTGTGGCCCTCACCCGGGATGTAAGCAGTAACTTCGATGCCGTTGACGAGGCGAACACGGGCAACCTTACGAAGAGCCGAGTTCGGCTTCTTGGGGCTCGTGGTGAAGACGCGGGTGCACACGCCGCGCTTCTGGGAGTTGTGCTGCAGAGCAGCGTTCTTGGACTTCTTGGGCACGGAACGACGGCCCTGGCGAACCAGCTGGTTAATAGTAGGCAAAGCGTACTCCTTCTCGAATGATTCCAGCTTTCTGTAAAGTGCAACGGCTTGAATCGAGGGGTCAGCATCCCCCTACGAAACACGCAGTTCGATAGGATACGTGGCGTTAGCTGTGCCGTCAACAGACCACGCCGCCGGGCGTATCCCAAAAT
>JAXKGH010000140.1:0-10539 GCA_036550475.1 Collinsella sp.
AGGCGCATGTCGGAGTTAATGCGGCCGACCACATCTTGCATATGACGGCGCTGCTCGCCTAGGTCGCCCACAAACAGGCCCTTTTCCTCGAGCATGACCTGAAGCTTCTCGAGCTCGCGATCCTTTTCGCCCAAGCGGTACTGCGCAAGCTCCAGCTCGGCGGCGCCTTCCTTGGAACGGCTCTCCAGGTCGTTCCACTGCGACTGCAGCGAACGCAGCTCGTCGACGGCTAGCATCTGCGTAAGCTCGTTCGCGCGCGAGGACAGCTCTTTGTACTTGCGCGCGCGATCGACCTGACGCTCCAACGGTCGCAGCTGACGGGCGATTTCCTTATTGATGTCACAGGCACGCGTCAGGTGCTCGTCCATCGACTTAATCTTTTTGAGCGCACGCTCCTTGCGGCGCTTGTGCTTGGAGATGCCGGCGGCCTCCTCGATGAGAGCGCGGCGCTCCTCGGGGCGGCTCTGCAAGATGGCATCGAGCTTGCCCTGGCTGATGATGGAATGCGTATCCTTGCCCAGGCCCGAATCGTGCAGGATGTCCTGAATGTCCATCAGGCGGCACGGACTCGAGTTGATGAGGTACTCGCTTTCGCCCGAACGATACATGCGGCGGGTGATGGCGACCTCGTCAAAGTCGACGGGCAGCATATGGTCCGAGTTATCGAGCACCAGTGTGACCTCGGCGACACCCACCGGCTTGCGCGCTGACGAGCCCGAGAAGATGACATCCTCCATGGCCTGGCCGCGCAACTGCTTGGCGCTCTGCTCGCCCAGGACCCACAGGATGGAGTCGGAGATGTTCGATTTTCCCGAGCCGTTGGGACCGACGATGACGGTCAGGCCCGGCTCAAACGTCATATGGGCGCGGTCGGCAAACGACTTGAACCCTTTGAGCGTGAGGGACTTGAGATACACGGTTCCTCGCTTACACGTGCTTCTTGTTCAGAATCACGCCGTTGGTGGTGTAACCCATGCGGTCGAGCGCTTCGAGCGCGGCGGCTCCCTCGGCTTCCTTCTTTGAGGAGCCGGAGCCGCGACCCTGGCGAATACCATCGATCAAAACCACGGCGGTAAAGGTGGGCGCATGCGCCGGGCCCTCGGAGCCAACGAGCTTATACGCCGGGGGTTCGTAACCGTCGGCTTGCACGCACTCCTGCAAAAACGACTTGGGGTTTGCAGGATGCTCGGCACGCTCGGAAGCCAAATGCGGCTTAAGCGTACGATGGATAAACTCCGCTGCGGCATCCCAGCCGGCATCCAGGTACAGTGCGCCCACGAGCGACTCGTAGACGTTCTCGAGGGCCGAATGCAGGCCGCGCGCACCGGTACCGGTCTCGGAGGCACCAAAGATGATGATGTCGTCGATGCCCAGCTCGTGAGAAACCTCGGACAGCGTAGCGCCCGAGACAAGCGACACCTTCAGGCGTGTGAGCTTGCCCTCGTCAAACTCCGGATAGGACTCAAACAGGGAGCGTGCGACCACAGCGCCCAAAATGGAATCGCCCAAGAACTCAAGGCGCTCATAGCTGGCAGAAACCGGCTGGCCCTCGACTGCCGAGGGATGCGTAAGGGCCGCACGCAGCAGCACCTTATTATTGAACTCGTGGCCCAGAATTTCCTGGGCGCGCGTAAGTCGTTCAGACAAAGCCAAGACCTAAGCCTCCCTGGCGTTTTCGATCGCGTCGACGGCGTCGGCGACAGAGTTAAGCGAGAGCAGAGTCTCGTCATCGATCTCGAGGTTGAACTCGTCCTCGATGGCCGTAACCAGCTGCAAACGCTCGAGCGAGTTGGCATTGAGGTCGTCAAAGGTGGTCTCATCGCTAATTTCGGCAACATCGACGCCCAGAACGTCAGCAGCGACCTCGGCGATCTTGTCGAAGATTTCGGAGCGGTCCATAGCGCTTCCTCTCATAGTGCATGAATACCAAAAGAAAGGTACCGCCCGGGCGGTACCAAGACACGGTTCTGATTCTACCCCACGACGTGCACCGCGAAGCACATAACAGCGCTCTAACTCGCTCTTATAAAACGATACCATCCATAGAGTTGGCGACATTCTCGACCAGCCCGGCGCGCACGGCTTCGGCCGCCGCGAGCGTACCGTTTTTAACAGCCTCGACTGAGGTGGCACCATGGCCGATCAGGACCACGCCGCGCAGGCCCAGAAGAATCGCGCCGCCCTTGGCGTCGCCAGAGAGCTTGGCCTTAATCTCGCGCATCTGCTTTTTGATGAGCAGCGCGGCAATCTTGGTGCCGAGCGAAGACATAAAGACACCCTTGAGCTCCTGCAGCAAAAACTTGGCAGCGCCCTCGGTGGCCTTGAGCGCAATATTGCCCGACATGCCATCGGCAACGACGACATCAAAGTTACCTGAGGTGATGTCCGTTCCCTCGCAGTTACCAACAAAGCCGGGAACGGCGGCTTTCATGGCCGGGAAGCAGGCCTTGGTAAAGTTGGAGCCCTTCTCGTCCTCGGTGCCGTTGGCAAGCAGGCCCACGCGGGGATGCTCGATTCCCAGGACGACGCGGGCATAGGCGCTACCCATCTGGGCAAAACGCACCATGTCATCGACCTCGACATCGGGGTTGGCGCCCATATCGCACAGCACCGTCAGACCGCCGGCGCGATTGGGCAGCGCATTGGTCAGACAGGGGCGCACCGGCTGCTTTTTGCCTTCGGCCTGATACCTAAACGGCGTCACGTAGGCGGTGGCAGCGGCGGTCATGGCACCGGTCGAACCGGCAGAGAAGAACGCGTCCGCATTTCCCTTCTTGATGGCGCGGCACGACAGCACGATCGAAGACTTGCGTTTGGTCATCACGGCGCGAATGGGATCGTCCTCCATGGCGATAACGTCGGGTGCCTCCAGGGCCTCGACGCGCGCATGGGAGGCGGCAAAGGGATTGACGATTTCGGCGGGGCCAGCTGCCAAGACCTCGATATCGGGATCGGCGGCAAGCGCAGCCTCGATACCATCGAGAACGACCTGAGGTTTCTCGTCTCCGCCCACAACGTCTACACAAACGCGAACGTTACTCATATACATGCTCCTTATACAAAAATGGCCGACTCATTGAGCCGGCCATTGTGGTTCCATTTGGAACGGCATCGCATCCAGAGTATACCGTTACTCGGTAACGATAACCTCGCGGTCCTTGTAGAAACCGCAGCTGGGGCACACGTGGTGCGGAAGCTTGACAGCGCCGCAACGGGGGCACGTGGACTGAGCCGCAGCCGAGATCTTCATGTTGGCGGAACGACGGGTGTGAGTGCGGATACGACCCTGCTTTTGTTTAGGTACGGGCATAGTGACCTTCCTTATGAACTATCCAGTGTGGCGATTACGCGCAAGTAGCGATACTACCACAGTTTTACTCATCGAGCTTGAGATTCTTCAATGCTGCAAATGGATTTTCCGTGGCAGCGGCCCATTCTGCCTCTGCCTGGGCGGCGCAATCGCATTGCTCGACGTTGAGATTGCAACCGCATGTGGGGCACAGACCACGGCAATCGGGCTTGCAGAGCACCACAAACGGCGTGTCCATAACGACCGCGTCATTGATGGGCTCACCCAGATCGACGATGCGGTCCTCACCCAGGAGCTCGTAGCCGTCCTCGTAGGCCTCGGGATCCTCGGGCTCCTCAAAGAGGTAGAACTCCTCGATCTCGCCGGCGATATCAAACGAGGCGGGCTCCAGGCAACGGTCGCACTCGCCGGTGGCGTGCGCGCGAACCATGCCCGTGAGCAAGACACCGGTACCGGCATTGGTAAAGACAACGTCGTAGTCGATGCCGTCCTGAAGCTGGTACTCCTTCTCGCCCACCGTGTAGGTGGCGACATCGACCTTACCGGTCAGCGGATACGAATCTCCAGGAAACTCGAGCTGCTCGGAAAGATCGACGGTAACGCTCGGGAACTCAGCCATTACCACTGACCATTCTGTTGGGCGGCACCCTCGTTGAGCTGCTGACGGCAACGGGTAACGGTGCCGGTCAGGCTCTTGAGGTTCTCCTCCAGGTGCGTAAAGACCTGCTCTGCGTAGTCCTCGGCAGCATAACGCGTCTCGCGCTCGTACTGCTGGGCACGATCGCGGATGTCGTCGGCCTGCTGCTGCGCAAGGCGGACGATCTCCTGCTCACCGGCAATGGTGAGGGCCTGCTGCTGAGCGTCAGCGATGATGGAATCGGCCTGGGCGGCGGCGGAAGCCATAAGCTCCTCGCGCTCCTTAAGGATACGGCGGGACTTCTGCCACTCCTCGGGATAGCTCATGCGGATCTCGTCGAGGATGTTGAAGAACACGTCGGCGTCGATGACCTTGAACTGAGCGTTCTTGCCGAAAGGCGGCTTGGCTTCCTCGATCAGCCCTTCGAGCTCATCGACCAAGCTGACGATCCTATCGCCAGGAAAATTCTCGCCCGGCATCCGGTCTCCTTTCATAGGTAACATATCATCGTGCTAGTTTACCACATGCCACCAGGCAATAAGAAACGTCACGAAAAGCGATGTTTGAGCGCTTCGACCACGTTGGACGGGACAAACGTCGATACATCGCTGCCGAGCGAGGCGATCTGGCGAACAACCGAGCTCGAGATATAGCCGTACTGCGGCGCACTCATGACAAAGATGGACTCCAGCTCGCTATCCAGGCGATAGTTAAGGTCGGCCTGCTGCAGCTCATATTCAAAGTCGGTCATGGCGCGCAGGCCCTTGACCACGGCCCCCGCCCCCTGCTCACGAGCGAAGTCGACCAAGAGGCCGGTAAAGGGCAGGACCTCGACGCCGTCGATATCACCGAGCGCCTCGCGGGCCAGCGCCACGCGCTCATCGAGCATAAACGTGGTGCCCACGCCGTTTTTACCCTGCGACTCGGCAACAGCGACGATCACGCTAGGAAAGATGCGGCGGGCGCGGCGGATCACATCGATATGGCCAAACGTGATGGGATCAAAAGTGCCCGGGACGATCACGCGGTTGATGGTGTCATTCATGGGCGACCTCCTGAAACGTCGTGGCATCATTGTTGTCAGCATCGGTGCCGGCGCTATCGCCCTCACCATCGTCATCGCCGACCCAACGGAGCAGGTCGACCGAGGTAATGCCGTAGCGCTTCTCACGTACAGTCTCAAAGTCTGCCGGATGCGCGCCCGCATCGGCGGCGGCATGCTCAAACAGGGCAAAAGCGCCAGGTGCAAGCAAACCCTGCTGGGCCAGGTCCTGCAGCAGCTCCTCGACCGGCTCGGCACCAAAAGCATAGGGCGGGTCGAGCAGGACCAAATCAAAGGGACCTCCCGGTACACGACCGCGCGAGGCACTCGCCAGCATGTCGCCCGTGACCACGCGCCAACGCGCACGGTCACGGCAGAGCGACTCGATATTCTTGGTAATGAGCCGCGCGGCGTTGCGATCGATCTCGAACGTCGTGAGCGAGCGAGCCCCACGAGAGAGCATCTCTAACCCTAAGGCACCGGAGCCGCCAAAGGCGTCCAGCACACGGACCTCGTCCAGATCGAAGTCGAATGCCGACATGACCATAGATGCGCACGCCTCGCGTACGCGATCAGTCGTGGGGCGGGTGACATCGCGACCACGGGGCTCCTCGATCTTACGACCGCGCCATTCGCCGCCGATGATTCTCATCCTCCGCTGACCTCCTTAAAAATGTGTCGATATCGCATGGCGACCGCATCGCGCAGGGGGCGCGTCGCCACGGAGTCAAGGGTACAAGCATACCGCAAGAGCTCGACCGCGTCCAAATGGGCCCACTCGATCAGTTCCTCGTCGGCATCCAGGTCGACAAAGCGCAGGGTCACACCACCATGCTGGCGATAACCCAGGATTTCGCCCTCATGGCGCAGGCGCAGGTCCATCTGGGCGAGCGTAAAGCCATCCGAGGTTTTTTCGAGCGATTGCAGACGATCTTGCGCCGCCGATGCGCCGCCGTTGCCCTTGGAGTGCGTCATGACCAGGCACGTGCCCGACACGCCGCCACGGCCCACGCGGCCGCGCAGCTGGTGCAGGGCAGCCAAACCAAAGCGCTCGCCGTTCTCGATGACCATGACGGTGGCGTTGGGCACGTCAACGCCCACCTCGACCACCGTAGTCGAGACGAGCACGTCAATCTCGCCACGCTTAAAGGCATCGATAACCTGGTCCTTCTCCCCCGCTGGCATGCGGCCGTGGAGGCGCTCGATAGTGAGACCCGGCAGCGCCAGACGCAGGCGGTCGAGCTCGGTCGCCGTATCATGCAGCGGCACGGGGACCGTCACGCGGCCCTCCTCGTCGCGGGCGATACCGGGCACGTCCTCCAACTCATCGGCCGAGTCACTCGGCTCCACGAGCGGGCAAATCACGTAGGCCTGCTGACCTTTTTCATGCGCTTCGCGGATGGCGCCATAGGCGAGGTCGCGGCTCGACTCGGTGAGCACGCGTGTCGACACGCCAGCGCCAGGGACGGGCCGATGGCGGATGATGCTCGTATCCAGATCGCCGTAGACCGAAAGCGCCAGCGTACGCGGGATGGGCGTTGCCGTCATAACGAGCAGATCGGCACCGGGGCCCTTCGCGCGTAGGGCGTTGCGCTGCCCAACGCCAAAGCGGTGCTGCTCGTCGATGACAACAAGCGACAGATGCTTGAACGCAACGTTATCCGAAAGCACCGCATGGGTGCCAAAGAGCACGTCAAGCTCGCCCGATTCCAGCTGTGCATGGATGCGCTCGCGCTCTGCGGCCGGCGTGGCACCCGTCAGAAGCGCCCAGAACATGCCGGCCTGCGAGAGCAGAGGGCCGGTCTTATCGGCATATTGGCGCGCCAGCACGCCCGTGGGCGCCATAACGCAGGCCTGCGTGTCGCTATCGGCAGCCACAGCCAGCGCGCAGGCGGCAACGGCGGTCTTACCGGTACCGACATCGCCCAACAGCAGGCGGTTCATCACGCGCCCGCCATCGCACATATCGCGCAGGATATCTTGGAACGCGGCCTCCTGCTCGTCGCTCAGCGAAAACGGCAGGGCTTGCTTGAGCACGGCCAGGTGCTCGCCCGCGGTGTGGGCATAGGGCACCACATCGACCAGGCCGCCGTCGTTGCGCAGGCGCAGCGCCAGCTGCAGGTAGAGGCACTCCTCATAGGCCAAACGGCGGCGCGCAATGTCGCGCTCGGCCATACTCGAGGGAAAGTGAATCGAACGAAGCGCACGGGCACTGCTCATGAGCTTGCGCTTTGCGCGCAGTGGTGCCGGGATGGGATCGAAGGGATTGCCGACGAGCTCAAGAGCACCGCTCACGATGCGACGCATCCATGCCTGGCTCACGCCATCACTCACGTAATGGACCGGCAGGATAGTGCCCGCGGCACGCCCTTCCTCGAGCTTTTCAAAGTGCGGCGAGGCCATCTGCTTAAAACCGTAGGCAAACTCAACCTTGCCCATCACGGCCAGGCGGTCGCCCTGCTTAAGCTGCTGGGCAATCCAGGGCTGGCGGAAAAAGGCGACCTGCAGCACGCCTGTCTCGTCAACGAGTGAGACCTCGGTAACCTGCATGCGCGGACGCGGCTGCTTTTGGACGATACGATCGACCGTGGCGATGATGGTGCACACGGTACCGATGGGCGCCATCTCGATGGACCAGGAGCGCGTAAAGTCGAGGTATCGATGAGGGATATGGAGAAGGAGGTCCCCCACCGTCCGAATTCCCAGACGGCGAAGGGCCTCCTCACGTTTACCCGAAACATATTTGAGTCGCGCAATATCCTCGTCGAGCGCATTGCTCTGGGCAAAGCGATCCGAGACGCGCGGCACGGAGCAGAGCTCGGACATGGGCAGATGCCTACTCGATCGAGAAGATCACGGGATAGAGCGGCTGCTCGCCACGATGGGCATCGATCTCCAGGTCGGGCTGAGCCTCCTCGATAGCGTCGACGATCTCCTGGAAGGCTTCATCGGACAGCTCCTCGCCGGCCAGAATCGTCAGCGCGTCGCCCTCCTCTTCCTCCTGCATGCGGTTGATGCAATCGAGCGTGACCTGCTTCACGTCGGAGCCGACGACATCGATGGAGCCGGCAATGATGCCCATGACGTCACCGGAGTGAATTGGCGAACCGTCGGAGGCGCTGGAGTCGCGCACGGCGCGGGTGACCTCGCCATCGCGGACCTCGCTGATGGCGTCGACCATAGCGGCGACGGCATCCTCGAGCTCGGAATCGGGCAGGACCGCGAACAGCGCGGAGAAGGCCTGCGGAACGGTCTTGGTGGGAACGACGGCGACCTTCTTGTCGGTGCAGGCTGAGGCAGCGGCCTCAGCGGCCATGCGAATGTTGCCGTTGTTGGGCAGAATGATGACCGAGGTCGCGTTGACCTGGTCAACAGCGCCCAGCAGGTCTGCAGTCGAGGGGTTCATGGTCTGACCACCCGACACGATCACGTCGACGCCGAGGGACTTGAGGATGTCTGCCTCGCCGGACCCAGCGGCAACGGCGACAAAGCCCAGCGCCTTGGCGGGCTCGGCGGCCTTTTCCTGGTCCTCATGAATCTTGGCGGTACGGTCGTGGGCCTCCATCTCCATGTTGTGGATAAAGACCTCGTAGATCTGACCAAGCTGAAGCATGTGCTCGAGCACCAGGTTGGGGGTGTTGGAGTGCACATGGATCTTGTAGTCGGGATAGGCGCCCACGAGTAGCTCACAGTCACCCATGGAACCCAGGAACTTAAGGCACTCGTCCTCGTCAAACGGGGCATCGGCCTTAAACAGGAACTCGTTGCAGTAGCGGAACTCCGAGCCCTCCCAATCGTCGTTGGCCTCGATCTCAACGCGACCAAGGGCCGCGTCGCGGGCAGAGCCAGCGGAATCAAACGTGGCGGAGAAATCCTCGACAACGGTGCTGCGGCCAAGCGCGGCGGCAACAAAGTTCTCAAGGAAAATAGCAAAGCCGAAGGCGCCGGAGTCAACCACGCCGTTCTCCTTCAGAACGGGCAGCAGGTCGGGCGTGCGAGCGACGGACTGATATGCCTCGACAACGATGGCGTCGAGCGCATCCTCGGCCGAGAACTTCTTCTTCTCGCACTCGTCTGCCTTGGTCGAGACATCGCGCAGGACCGTGAGGATCGTGCCCTCGATGGGCTTGCGGACAGCCTGGAAGGCAACCTTGACGGCGCGACGGAAGGCGAAGGCGATGTTGGCAGCCGTAATAGGCTCATCGGCAGAGACGAGGCCCTCGGCCACACCGCGCAGAATCTGCGAGGTGATGACGCCGGAGTTGCCGCGGGCACCCATCAGGGAGCCGTGGGTGATGGCGCCGGCGATGGCTTCCATGTCGGCGTCGGCAGGAAGAGCGGAGAGCTCCTTGGTCACCGAGGCGAGCGTGAGCGACATGTTGGTGCCGGTATCGCCATCGGGTACGGGGAAGACGTTGAGCTTGTTGATCTCCTCGGCCTTGTCGGAAACGGCAGCCGCAGCGATCGGAAAACAGGTGCGAATGGTCTTTGCAATCATGGGTATTTGAATCTCCGTTTTCGGATGCTAGTTCAGACGGCTCTTGAGCGCGTCGATATGGATGCCGATCTTAAGGCTGGCGGGATCGATCTGGGCGATCTCCTGCAGGGTAAAGGCAACGGAGCTCGAAAGATTGTGGCAGACGGACTTCATGTTGACGCCGTTCTCGAGCACGACGTGAAGATCGACCGTAAGGCCGTTCTCGTCGGCGGAGACAAGCACGCCCTTGCGGAGGCGCTGACCGGCAAGCAGGCGCACGCTCTCGGCGCCCTGGAGCTGTTCGGCCATACCGACGACGCCATAGCACGTCATCGCGGCATAACCGGCAATATCGGCAATAACGTCGTTCGAGACGCTCAGGCTGCCGTTAATGGTCTCAGACACAAGAATCTCCTTATCTGGTGCTCGCGGCACCATCTCGTGGGAGCAATCATTGCAATATTCTACAACGACCGCGCCATGTTGTGGTGGCGGGCCTCGGGATTACATCCTCGACACGAAATGTTGATACGGTAACGTTCGGGAACGGCGATCGCGGCATGAAAAAACCCGCCGCATAAGCGACGGGTTTTACAACCTGGCTCCCCGGGTAGGACTCGAACCTACAACAGCGCGGTTAACAGCCGCGTGCTCTACCATTGAGCTACCGAGGAATTTAAAAGCCCAACGGAAAGGGCTGGAAAATTCTGGCTCCCCGGGTAGGACTCGAACCTACAACAGCGCGGTTAACAGCCGCGTGCTCTACCATTGAGCTACCGAGGAATAGGTGCGTGCTCTCAAGCAACGAAGTTTATTATACGGACGAATCAGCTCAGGGCAAGAACTTTTTTAAGAAATTTTCCGACCTAGTCATTGGCCTTGATTATCAACTTTATCCGAACACCTCCCACATTCATCCGCACATGTGCGGATGAATGTGGGAACCCGATACCCTGAGGGCCGGGCCGGCCGGCCCCGGGAGATCGGAGGACGGCATGTCCGGAAGGAAGAATAGGGGCTCCGCGAGGGCGGTCCCGAGGGCCTACGGAAGGCTAACGAGGCACGAGCGGGAC
>JAXKGH010000141.1:0-5197 GCA_036550475.1 Collinsella sp.
AGCCCGCGGATATTAGCTTGCCAGGCAAGCGTCGACTAAGCCATGCAGCGTGCGCGGGCTCTCCCGACGGGAAACGAAAAAGCCCGGTTTCAAACCGGGCTCGAACGAACATGCCTATTGACAATGGCTTTCTCATATTAGAAAAGGACCCCTTTGCAGAGGTCCTAGTCAATTCAAGGTGGCGGGGAAGGGAATCGAACCCCTGACACGAGGATTTTCAGTCCTCTGCTCTACCAACTGAGCTACCCAGCCATTTGAGGTGTGCCTTGTTTCAAGGCTTGATTAGTATAACCAAGGACGCGTTCCGGTCAACCGAGAATTTTAAAAAGTTTTTGAGCACAGCCTCGGTTCTATAAATCGGCACGTCAGAGGCATCAGCCGGCAGCAAGAAGTTTTTCGCTCAGAGCCGCACGGGCAAACTCACTTGGCGTCATCCCCTCGGCAGCCGCCCGTCGACGAATGGCCTCCTTCATTCCCAGAGGAATCTTGACCGACAGCGTTGCCGTCCCCTCACCTGAGAGCGGGGGCCGTCCATGCACGATCCCACCAACGGTGTGTTCGCCATCCGGAAACTCTCCGCGCTCGTACGACTCGCACCACGCGTCAATCATTTCATCCGTTACAACCTGACCATTAGCGGCCGTATACGTCTTGCCCATCATCGACCCCTTTGCCGAGCCTGTTCAATCTCCTGCCAAAATTTCTTCTGGACTGGAGACAAGGCATGAATGATAAGCCACCCACGGACAAGCTCGACCGCGACAAGCTCCACGCTTCGTCCGTCTGGGAGCCATCCAATCGCAAGCCATCTCGGCGGCTCGTCCTTCGACTCGCGACGAATGCACTCAGTAACCGCAAGCCAAGCGCTAAGCAACTGCTTTTCCGTCAGGTGCTTTTTAGCGTTGGGATGGATCTCAACATCCATGCATCTTCTCCTCCATCTTACCCAATTTCGTATGACGAAAGTCCGCTGTCGCCAATCTCTTACGCCGGCACTTGTTGGAGGGCGGGAGGTGTAGCGAGGATTGAAGGGCGTTCCAATACCGCCCAGGCGCCGGGGCAGGAGCACATACACCAGGGACATACGTTTTCGTAGCGCGCGAGCACATTGCCGTCGCGATCGATGAAGGCGATGTCGATGGGATAGGCCATAAAACACGTATGGACCGAAGAGCAGCGTGGAAACGCCATGACGGGCGGCAGGCCGTTGGCGGCAACCGGACGCCGTCCCAGCATGCCGCGCAGGCGCACGACAAACGACTCCGCCACCACAAACTCGGCCGGCGTCCAACCCAGCCTATTGAGTGCCCGCGCGTAGGCGATGTAGGACGAGACCGCGGTCACATGACCACCCCCGGACGCCATGGATCGACCGTCACCACACGCTCGTGCGACAACGTTGTCGGCGCCCCCAGCGAAACGCCAGCGATGCTGAGAGAAGTCGGCCACGGCTCATAGTGCATGGTGCAGGTGTAGGTCCTAAACGTACCGGATAGGGAGAGCAGGCCACCATCCGATGCCTCCGCGCCTTGCTCGCTCGACACTTCGATCTGCAAGTCATAGCCTTCCATGGCATTCAGAATTTGAGTCTGAACCGTCGCCGAGGCATCGGCAGAGCTCTCGTCACCCTCCCCGCCCGGCGCCACAGCGTGCGCCAGCACGATGTCGGGCACCACGCGGTCGAAGCGCGCGACAGCGCTGGCAAAGATCATGACGTTGTACACGATGAGTGCCAGCACCAGCAAAACGGGCGTAACCACTGCCATCTCAACCGTCGCTTGGGCGCGCTCCTCGCGCAGACGCATGCGGATACTCATTACGACCCACCGCCCAGAGCGCCAACCAGCGTGGCGACATCGACGGTGAGCGGGATGGAGCCACCGCCGGGCAGAGGAATCTCCGCAAGTGTGAACACCGTACCGCTAATGGTGCGTTCGACTTGATATTCCAACGCCTCGCAAAGCGCCTTGGGATCGGTCACGCCCAACGGAATACTTCGCAGTTTGTCTTGCGTGTGAGAGAGACCCGCAATGTCAGACCCCGGACTCTTAATGACGTTGGCGGAATCGGTCAGCACCGGCTTTCGCAGGCGCAAGTCGCACGGTTCCAAACCTAGCGCCGCCACGGACGCCGAAACGGTATCGCCGAGCCACGATGCAATGGAGCCCAACGCACCGCCGCCCCCTCCTAGGTCTTTAATCATCTCGTCCATAAGTTCGTCGGCCGAACCTTGGATGTCTCCGTATCCCACGAGTAGCCGTCCCCAAACATCCATGACGCCGTCGAGCACGCCGGCAACGCCGCCCGAGCGTTCCTTCAATGTCGAGAAAAATCGCGAAAGCACGTTGTTTTGCGCCGTCGCCTCATCGGGGGCCAGCACCGCGGCAGAGATAGCACCGCGATCGCCAAGCCTGACTGCCGCGTTAAACGAGGAGTTAAGTTGATCGGGGCTGGTAATGTCACCCGAAACTGCAAAGGCGACCACGCCGTTACGGCCAGGTGGGGCGATACGCGGGCGCTCGCCGGAAAGCGCTTTAATGGCCTGGTCAAACGCATTGCCCGCACGGTCGGCCTCATCCTCGGTCTGACGCTCAAGTTCGAGTTCTTTGTTGCGGCATTCGACGTAGTCTTCCAGAGCCTCTTTGAATCGATCAAAGTGGTACTCAAAGCCGTTTTCGATAGAAGTCGAAGGAGCCGCAACGGCACCGAGCGACGAAACACCAAAATGGCATCTATTGCATTTGTCCTGCCCGTCATAAGCAGCAACCGAGGCCAGCCCGCATGGCGCCCCCTTCTTATAGTTGGGGCAACTCGTTCCGTAATGCAGATACGTCTTGCCATCGATGGCACTGGTTGGCCACACCGTATCGGTATAGAGTTCCGTCGCTCGCACCTCGTCAGTGTTGCGCGGCAACAGCGGGATATAGGAAGCGACTTCATCTCCGTCCTCGGTTACATATGCACGATTGACCTCTGTACTCGCATAGGTGTAAAACGCCTTGCGCGCCGCCGACTCCGCCTTCGTCTCGACGCTTGAACCATGCGGTTTTTCGTCTGCCAGGCGTTGACGGTAGTAGGTCTTCGCGCGGTCGAGCGCCACCTGTGGCTCCCACGAAATGCTCGAGGCATAATGCGGGTTCTGCTCACCCGAGAGCTTTGCCAAACTCCTCGCACGTTCCCACATGCATGAACAGCTACCGACCGAAGCCGGAACCGATCCACCGCAATCCGCAAGCCAGGCGCGTTCTTTTGCTTTCGCCGTCTCCTCCGAGGCCTTCTGCAGCTCATCTGCTGCGCGCTCCAGATCTTTCGATGTGTCTTTAATGGCATCGGTCGAGATCTCAGAACCCTCGAGCGCAACGAAATCCGACTCGGACGTCCTGGGCACGGCAAGCGCCGTACCGGTATAGGTCACACTATCGGTATCCTGCGCCGACACCGCCTGCGTGGCACGCGCGGCGATCAGATACGGCAGAGCCGTCTCGATTTTCTGTAAGCCTTCCGATGCGCTTTTGGCAAACTTGTTGCGCGTTTTAATGATCTCAATCCCGGTGTCGACCATATTGCCGGCAACTGGTTCGGCACCCGGGATGAGGATGGCGACCAGACCCGTCCCGATCGTGGCAAACCCCGCCAGCCCCAGACTCAAAATGCTCGCATCCACCACCGTGGCAGCCGTGTGATAGGACGACACCACATTGGCGCCTGCCAGCGCGCCGCTATCGGCCGCCACCTGGGTATCCCCGGCACGCGACATGCTCCATATCGCCGCGGTCGACGAAAACAACAACGTGAGCACCACTAGGATGACCACGGCAGAAGAAAGCGTGGTATAGGCGCCGTCTTCGATAAACAGATCAACACCGGCGCGGCCCATAAAGCCGCCTCGCTTGCGATGGCAGCTCGGACGGCGCGTCAAAACGCATCTAGACCAGAAACGCTTAATCCCATGCAGCAATCCACGAATCATAATCTCCCTCCAGCCATTCGGGACGCGATTGATACGAGACATCGACCTTGAGCTCAACGTAGCCGCCCTCGGCGGTACCACCCATAGCCTGCGCAAACGCACCGATCACAGGCAACGGCTTGACCTCGCCGGAAACGGACACGGACGAGACGCCACCCGCACCGGCCCGGCCAAGCTCGATATCCCACGACAACGGCCCGCCGGCATGAAAGATCGAAACGTTGGGCACCGCGGCAAGCCGGCGGCGGGTGAACTCCTTAAGATCGTCGTCCTCCGCCGTCGTCGTGGTCATGAGCCGCGCGGTCTCGGCGGCGGCAGACTCCATGACCGCGCGCGTATAAAGCAGGCACACCGGTTGCAGTGCGAGAAGGATGAGCGTCAGAAACGTCGGCAGCAAAAAAGCGGCCTCGACCGTAGACTGCGCCCGGTCCTCGCGCGCGATATCAATACAACGCGATGTCCTTAGCGCCCGCAGCGGCGTCGATAACCGACGTCGAGGCAACGCCATGGGATGCCGCCCGCTCAACCAGCGCCGCCAAGCGTCCATCGGTGCCAGCACGCCAAAGTCCCGCAATCGCCAGCACGATCGATAGCAGCGCCACCGTGACGATGGCGTATTCCACAGTCGCTTGGGCAACCTCTTCACGCAGAACGCCATGCATTTCACGATCCCTCCTTTGAGCTTATTGTTTGCGGGACCAGGCGCACCGCGCGCAGACGACACGAAGCATCGCCGGTATCCGCGGCAACCGTCACCATATCGACCCAGCCGCGCCCATCGCGCACGATGGCGCCCCATACGTTGCCCTTAATATCGAGATAGCCGCTCAGGGCGAGCTGGGCCGTTGGCACCTCGCGGTAGGCGCGTAACATATCCGCCGCTGCCTCGGTCATCGGTCGGTCCTCGAACCATGCAAGCCGGACCGCAATCGCGTTGTCCTCAGGCAAATCCGTCGCAGTGCCAGACCGCTTGTCGAGCGTCCGCAGAAAGGTTTGCGCCGTGACAGCGACATCCGAATCGTCCGCATCTCGCATCTCATCTTTTTGAGACGCCACCGCCGAATCTGAGCCCGAATCGAAGGCGGCCCCAGGACGCTGCTGCCGCGCGGCGTTAAGCCCCCAAAGCACCGCCGCTATCGCCACGGTCAGGCAAGCAAACACCAGCAGCACCCCGATGGGGCGCTCGCCCTCTACAGGCTGTTGATGCCCTCGCTGATCGCATCCCAT
>JAXKGH010000142.1:0-2414 GCA_036550475.1 Collinsella sp.
AACGTTGACGACGTCAAGACAGTCACCTGGACCGACGAGGTCGAGGAGGGCGAGGAGGCCGAGACCCACACCGTCGAGGTCACCGTCAAGGGCATCAAGGTCCGCAACACCCCCGAGCTCACCGACGAGCTCGTCAAGTCCGACTTTGGCTTCGACAGCATCGACGCTATGCGCGACGCCATCAAGATCGAGATCGAGCAGGACAAGGCTTCCCGCCTCCCGGCCGAGAAGGAGAACCGTTGCGTCTCCGCTCTCGCCGAGCGCCTGCAGCTCGACGAGATGGACGCCGACTACGAGCAGTCCGTCTTTGAGGAGCTTGGCCAGAACTTCCTGTCCAACCTCGCCGCCCGCGGCATGACCCTGGACACCTGGCTGCCCGCTTCCGGCTTGACCATGGAGCAGTTCATCGGCGACCTGCACAAGCAGGCCAACGACGTTGCCCGTGAGTCCCTGGCTCTGGACGCCCTCGCCCGCGAGCTCAAGATCGAGGTCACCGAGGATGACATCAACGCCGAGTTCGAGAAGGCCGGCGTCAAGGACGTCGAGGCTTCCAAGGCTGAGTTCATCGCCGATGGCCGCATGCCTGCTGTCCGCGAGTCCATCCGTCGCTCCAAGGCCGTCGACCACCTGGTCGAGAACGCCAAGGTGACCGAGGTCGACGAGACCGCCAAGGACGCCGAGTAATTCTCGCCACCTTGCCCGCGAGCGCATGCGTGCGCCCGTGATGGGGTAAAGTTATACACCGGTTATCCGGTTGCTTCGTACGGTGCCAGCCAATGCATAGCATGCGGGCACCGTACGTTTATCTAGAACCAATTTGGTCCGCAAGAGAGAAATGGAGATGCGTATGATCGCCAAGTTCGATTCCGCCCTCGTGCCATACGTTATCGAGCAGACGCCGCGCGGCGAGCGCAGCTACGATATCTATTCGCGCCTGCTCAACGACCGCATCATCTTCTTGGGCGAGGAGATCAACTCCGTCAGCGCCAACCTGGTCGTTGCCCAGCTGCTGCATCTTGAGAGCCAGGATGCCGAGAAGGATATCTCGCTCTACATCAATTCGCCCGGTGGCGAGGTCTACTCTGGCCTGGCAATTCTGGACACCATGAACTTCATTAAGCCGCAGGTCTCCACCATCTGCGTCGGTATGGCCGCGTCTATGGCCGCCGTGCTGCTTTCGGCCGGCGCCAAGGGCAAGCGCTTCTGCCTGCCGCACTCCAAGGTCATGATTCACCAGCCCAGCGGTGGTGCGCAGGGCCAGCAGACCGAGATCGAGATCGTGGCGGAGGAGATCAAGAAGACCCGTCGCGAGCTCAACCAGATCCTGTCCGACGCCTCGGGCCAGCCCATCGAGAAGGTCCAGGCCGATACCGAGCGCGACAACTACCTGACCGCTGCCGAGGCCCTCGACTACGGCCTGATCGACCGTATCGTCACCTCGCGCGACCTCGCCGCGAAGGACGCCTAGGATGGCAGGTAACATGCAGGACAACTTTGACGAGAACGGCAACCCCATCCGCTGCTCCTTCTGCGGAAAAGAGCAGGGCCAGGTCCGTCGTCTCGTAAAGGGCCCGACCAACATCTTTATCTGTGACGAGTGCGTCGCCGCCTGCTCCGAGATCCTTGAGGAGTCGCTGGCTTCGGACTTTATGGACGCTGCCCGCAACGGCAATCTCCCGGGTTTCCTCAACGACCACGGCCAGGCTGCATCCCAGCCCGCCGTTGACCCTGAGACCGAGGGCTTTGAGCTCGAGGACGACCGTCAGGTCATCACGCACGTGCCGACGCCGCACGAGATCTATGACGAGCTTTCGGCCTATGTTATGGGCCAGGAAGATGCTAAGCGCGCCATGTCGGTTGCCGTGTACAACCACTACCGTCGCGTGATCGAGGGCGGTGCCGCGGTGTCCGCCCTTGACGAGGCTTCGGGTATGGGCGGCCAGTTTGACGACGATATGGACGAGGTGGAGCTCGCCAAGTCCAATATTTTGCTGCTCGGCCCCACCGGTACCGGTAAGACGCTGTTGGCCCAGACACTCGCGCGCATCCTCGAGGTGCCGTTTGCCATCGCCGACGCCACTGCGCTTACCGAGGCCGGCTACGTGGGCGAGGACGTGGAGAACATCCTGCTCAAGCTCATCAACGCCGCCGAGGGCGATATTGAGCGCGCGCAGGTTGGCATTATCTACGTGGACGAGATCGACAAGATCGCCCGCAAGGCCGAGAACCTCTCCATCACCCGCGATGTTTCGGGCGAGGGCGTTCAGCAGGCGCTGCTTAAGATTCTTGAGGGCACGGTGGCAAGCGTTCCGCCCACCGGCGGCCGCAAGCATCCCCAGCAGGAGCTGCTGCAGATCGACACGACCAACATCCTGTTCATCTGCGGCGGTGCCTTTGTGGGCCTGGATAAGATC
>JAXKGH010000143.1:0-4447 GCA_036550475.1 Collinsella sp.
ACACCGAGCGCTTGATCTTCTTAAGAAGGGTCGCCTTGGCCTTCTCGATGCTCTCGTCGAGCTCGATCTTGGTCGGGCGGTACTGAAGCCGCTCGGGCAAAAGCGTGGGTTCGGCCATGGTTACTCCTCCTTCGTTTCAAAATCCATGATGATGCCCTCGACCGGCGCCGGACCGGCGGGAATCTCGGGCGCATCGGGGTTGAGCTCGCGGTCGATATACTCCGGGTTCACACCGTGGCCGCCCAGATACTCCATGCCGGGGCCCTGGGGCTCACCGGACGCAAGCGTCTCGTTGGCAGCCATGCCGTGCGCGTTGCCGGTCTTTACGGCCGAGGCGGCGCGCAGGGCGTCGAGCTCGCGCTTGCACTCCTGGCACATACCGACGGTACGGGCGGCCTGCTCGGCCTCCATGCCGCCGGCCTTTTGCAGCAGGCGCTTGGCGTAGTCGATCTCCTTGTGCGGGGCGAACGGCTTGCCGCAGCGCGAGCAGTGCTCGAGCGTGTAGACGCTCTTGCTGGTGAGGTCGTCCTTGCTCATGACGGCCAGCTCAAACTCCTCGGTGAGCTTGATGGCCTCCATGGGGCAGGCTTCCTCGCAGCGGCCGCAAAAGATGCAGCGGCCGTAGTCGATCGACCAGGTAATGGTATCGGCCGCAAGGTCGGTGTCTATGCGAATGGCATCGGCCGGGCACGCCACGCCGCAGGCACCGCAGGCGATGCAGAGCTCGGCATTGTGCTCGGGCTTGCCGCGCATGTCCTTATTGGTGGGGAACGGCGCAAACGGGTACTTGACCGTCGCGTCTCCGGCCTTGGCGTTAACCTTCCAAAGCTTCAGCATATTAGAGCGCCTCCTCATCGAGCGGAGCGGCCATGGTGCCCTCGCCCGCAAGCGGCGACTTGTCGCGCCAGACGTTTTCGAACTGCTCCTTGTCGAGCACATGGTCGCGCTTGGCGGCGACGTCGGTCACCGTCACGCGGTCGGTGCAGGAGTAGCACGGGTCCAGTGAACCGACGATCAGCGCCGCGTCGCCCACGGTGTTGCCGCGGAACATGTAGCGCAGGACCGGCCAGTTGCTGTACGTGGCGGCCTTGGCGCGCCAGCGGTAGCACTTCTGGTTGTTGCCGAGCATCGCCCAGTGCACGTCCTCGCCGCGCGGCGCCTCGGTGGCGCCGATGGCGTACTTGTGCGGGGTGTACTCCCAATCCGTTGTGAGGATGGGGCCCGACGGGCAGTTCTCGAGCATGGTCTCGATCATGTCGATCGAATCGTAGACCTCCTGGATGCGGACGGCGGTGCGGCCGAAGGCATCGCAGGTGTCGGCCGTGGCGGCGTGCATCTTTTGGACGTCCGGATCGGCGTAGCCGTCGAAGGGATGGTCAAAGCGCACGTCGCGGGCATAGCCCGAGCCACGCATGAGCGGGCCGACCGGCGAGAAGTCGCGTGCGATCTTGCGGTCCAGAATGCCGATGCCACTCGTACGCTCAATAAAGTTGGGCGTGGAGAGCAAGACGTCGACGAGCTCCTGAACCTCGGAGCGCAGCTGGTGGATGGTCGTCAGCGTGGAGAGCTTCTGCTCGGCCAAAATGTCGCGACGCACGCCGCCGATCACGTTGAGACCGTAGGTCTTGCGGTGACCGGAGAGCTTCTCGGCCAGATCCATGGACTTCTCGCGGACGCGGAAGAACTGCTGGAAGCCGGAGTCGAAGCCCGTGTAGTGCGACGCCAGGCCAATGTTGAGCAGATGCGAGTGCAGACGCTCGACCTCGAGCATGATGGCGCGGATGTACTGGGCGCGCGGCGGGACATGGATGCCCTGGGCGCGCTCGACGGCCTCGGCATAGGCCACCGAGTGGGCGCAGCCGCAGATGCCGCAGATGCGGTCGGCGAGGAACGTCACGGCGTCATAGTTCAGGCGCGTCTCGGCGACCTTCTCCATGCCGCGGTGCACGTAGAACAGACGGTAGTCGGCGTCGACGATCGTCTCGCCCTCGACGAACAGGCGGAAGTGGCCAGGCTCGTCGGAGGTAATGTGCAGCGGGCCCATGGGGACGAGCGTGGTCTCCTTGCCCTTGGTATCGGCCAAGAACTCGTAGTTTTCCATGTCGCTCGCGGGAGCGGGACGGAAGCGGTAGTCTATGGAGTCCTTGCGCAGCGGGTACAGGCCGCTGGGCCAATCGTCGGGCAGCACCAGGCGACGACGGTCGGGCAGACCCTCGGGGATCAGGCCGAACATGTCGCGAAGCTCGCGCTCGCCCCACACACAGGCGGGGACGAACGGTGTCACGGACGGGAACGTCATCTTGGCGGGATCGACCTCGGTGCGCGCGGTCACCCAACCGGGATCCTCCCCCTCCATGGAGATGACATAGTACACGGCGTAACGGCCGCACAGGCTGCGCTCATCGTTGCCGATGATCACGGGAATCCAGCCGTAGCGCTCGTAGTACAGGTAGTGGACGGCCTCGGGCAGCTTGTCCTGCTTGACGGTGATCGTCAGCTGGTCCTCGCACTGCCACTCGACCTTCTCGATGCAGCCCGGAACAGCGCGGCGCAGGGCCTCGACATGGCTCTCGCAGCGACGGGCATACACCTTGTTCTCAGTTTCAATCATTCGTTACTCCACCTCGCTCTGAGCGGTCTCGGTACCGAACACAGCGCGGTACATCGGCGTCGCGTGAAGTTCCTCGGTGCTCTGCTCGAGCACGATGCCGGTCGCGGTCTCCACACCGTGCACGAGGGGCAGCGGGGTGGCGATGCCAAACCACAAGATCATGACAGCCAGGATGATTTCGGGGATAAGCATGAGCGCCGGGGCCTCATGCTTGCCCATGCCCTGGGGCGCATGGCCGAATACCGACTTGAGTGCGATGCGGGTGAGCGCGGAGATGGCCACGGTAAGACCGAGGGCGACCACGACGACCAGCCACATGGGACCGGCGGTAACACCGGCGACAAAAGTCAGGAACTCAGAGATAAACATGCCAAAGGGCGGGAAGGCACCAAGACCGAGCAGCGCCAGGACGGCGAGCGCGGCGGTTGCGGGGGCAACCTCGACGACACCCTAGATCTTAGCCAGGCTACGCGTGCCAAAGGCGTGCTGGATGTTGCCGGACACGCAGAAGGCAAGCGTCTTGGTAAAGCCGTGGAACACGCAGTGCAGCAGGGCTGCGGCGATACCCAGCGGGCCACCGATACCCAGGCACAGGGCGATAACGCCCACGTTCTCCACAGACGAGTACGCAAAGCGGCGCTTGAGGTCGTCCTGGCGAAACATCGAAAGTGCCGCCACCAAAATGGACAGCGTGCCGACGATTAGCAGCAAAAGTTGCGGATACTCGGCGCCCACGGCCTGGATCGTAAAGCCGTAGAAGCGCATGATCACGAGCATGGCACACTTAAGCAGCACGCCCGAGAGCAGGGCCGAGACAGGGCTCGGGGCCTGGGAGTGGGCATCGGGCAGCCAAGTGTGCATGGGGAACAGACCGGCCTTGGTGCCAAAGCCGATCACGACAAACGCAAAGGCGAGGCGCATGAGCGTTGGGTCGAACTGGTCGGCATACGGCAGCACGCACGACAGGAATGCGGCCTCGTGGGCGTTGGGAATCACGTCGGCGGCGTTGGCGTAGATCAGCAGCGTACCGAACAGGCCAAAGGCCACGCCGGCGGTGCAGACCATCGCATACTTCCAAGAAGCCTCGAGGGCCGTCTTGTTCTTGTAGATACCCACGAGGAACACAGTGGAAAGCGTGGTTGCCTCCACGGCGGCCCACGTGAGGATCATGTTGTTGGACAGGCACGCGAGCAGCATGGTGAACACAAACAGGCTAAACAGCGCAAAATACTGCTTGGCGCGCTCGGCGGGCATGGAGCCCTCCTCGATATCGGCCTTTACATAGGGCAGCGAGAACAGCCCCGTAAGAAAACCGATAAAGCCGATGAGCAGCACAAAGATGGCGCCCAGCGAATCGAGGTGGAACCACAGGCCAAGAGCGCTCGCGGTGTCGCCGCTCATAAGGACGTCACCGGCCGTCACAATCGACAGCACCAGGACGGCTGCGACGGAGACCAGGTTGAGACAGGCAAACACGTTATAGGACGTGTTCTTGGGCAAAAACGCCATGACCAGCGAGAACACCAAAGGAGTCGCGAGCAGGGCGAGAATCAACGTTTCCATGGACTACCCCCTCAGCTCGGACAGGTCGCGCGCATCGAGCGAGTGGGAGTCGTCCCAAATGCGACGCACGACGATGGACATGATGATGACGGCAAAGATGGCGTCGGTGGCGATACCGATCTCGATGATCTCGGGAGCGGTGGGGGCCAAAAGCGCGAGCGTCACGTGGCTGCCGTTTTCCATAAGGCAGTATCCAAAGATCTGCTTCATGATGTTGCGCTGCGAGATGATGCAGGTGAGGCCCACAAAGAAGTGAGCGAAGCTAATAGCGAG
>JAXKGH010000144.1:0-3304 GCA_036550475.1 Collinsella sp.
AAGACCGATTGGAGTGCCTTCGGCAACGAGCGGATGGAGTTGCGCGAGACATTGAGGAGCTTCGACCCATCGCTACCGAGGTTCGGGGCTGGGAAGCTGCGGGAAAAGCTGAGCGCGGCGCAATCCTCGATAACATCGTTGTTAAGTGCGATGGACTCGCGAGTCGCATCAGAGCAGGAGTTGCGGGAATTAAGCTCAAAGTGGAAGAGCTTAGAAGCCGAATATCACGCCCGCTCGAATATCTGATGCGCAAGGAACAGCCAATGCGGCAAAGCTTTGATGACATGCTGCGCGATGCGCGTCGGGCGGCGGATGCATGGAACCGCGACCACGCTGCGCCGCAGAGGACGTATCGCGGACAGGCTAGATGATGTGTTATAGTAGTACCTGTAATACACGACAAGGAGGTGCGATATGGCTACCGCGGTCACATCAATGAGGATTCCAACCGAGTTGAACGAGCGTTACAGCCGTCTTGCGAAGGAGACTGGCAGGTCGAGGAGCTTCTACGTTAACGAAGCCCTGCAAGAAGCTATCGACCGTTTTGAGTACGAGTACGGGATTCTCAAGGATATCGAGGACTATCGTGCTGGCAGGCTTGAGACCTACAGCATCGACGAGGTAAGGGCGCACTGTGGCCTGGCGAATTGATTTCACGAGGAACGCCGACAAGGCGATGCGCAAGCTCGATAAGGGCGTTGCCGCGCGGGTGTTTGACGAGCTTGACGAGATAGCGAAGCTCGAAGACCCAAGAAGCAGGGGCAAGGCATTGACGGGAAACTTGGCAGGCGTGTGGCGATACAGGGTCGGTGACTACCGAATCCTGTGCGACATCAATGACGGCAGGCTCGTCATTCTCGTGGTCGATGTTGCGCATAGACGCGAGGTTTACAAGCGCAGATAAAACAGAAAGGGGAGCCTTCAAGGCTCCCCTTTCCTGCCGGCGACCCTGTTATAATTTGGGTCAGAGCATTGGGGACGGCCATCCCCGCAGCTCGCATATCAACCGAGGTGGTAGCTCGGCGATACACCAGCATTATATCAAGCTGGGATATCCCCAAACAGCCACCTCCCCAATCAGGGAGGTTTTTTCATGGCAGACATTCGCTTTGGCAAAGGTAAGCCGAAGGACGAGCGAACACGCAACTGGACGATTATCGTCTATGAGGACTCAGCGCCGAAAAACTGGCGCGAGATATTGCGCGGGCTGCATATACAGGTCTTCATCAGTCCGTACCATGACCGCGATGTGCGGGCGAACGGCGAGCCGAAGAAGCCGCACTGGCATGTAATCCTGTGCTTCAAGGGCAAGAAATCCATTGCCCAGATTCAGGAAATCAGCGACAGACTTTCTGGAACCAAAGTTCTTTGGGAAGAGTGCGCCGTTGGTGACCTCGACGGCATGGTGCGCTACCTCATCCACTTCGACGATGCCGACAAGTTTCAGTACGACATCAACGACATCGAGACCATGGGCGGCGCGGATGTGCTCGCGCACTTCGCCACCGCGAACGATGTCGATGAGATTGTCGGTGAGATGATGGACTGGTGCATCGAGCAGACGTGCTACTCGTTCTTCAAGCTCTCGAACTATGCCCGCGCTGCACGACCAGACTGGTTCCGCGTTATAACGACGAGTCGAACGGTCTTCCTGACCAACTGGCTCAAATCAATGCAGTGGGATTTACGTCAACAGCAACAGGAATCATGGGAAGCCGCGAACCGCAAAGCGTATGGGGATTCCGATGAGTAGTCGGGTCAATGGAGCTATCGGTGACTACGGGGCGGCGTGGTCTGCGAAGCAGATCTAAGCCGACTCGTTCACCGATAGCGGAATTGACGCGACGGCCAACCGAATAGACCAGACTTGATTAAGGGTCGATGGACGCTCTGCTCCATCGACCCTTTCCTTGCCCGTGTCTCGACTGGATGAGACCTGCAGAATCGGGCGGCTCATTATTTTTCGCTAACTACGTCCGAAAAATAATGTGACAAATGACAAATGACAAATGAGCACAGGGGGGAGAGGGCAGGCGGAGCCTGACCACTACGACCTCCCCCCTGTGGTCATTGGTCATTGGTCACGGTCGAGTGGGTTCTTGGGGGTGTTCGAGGGGGCTTGCCCCCTCGTGCCCGCGCCGCCGCGGGCTGGCAAGGAAGAGGTGTTGCCACCGATGACGCGCAGCAATCCCGACCGCTGGGAGGATTGCGGAGAAGCCCCGCAGGGCACGTCCTTAGCGTAGCTAAGGTCTAACGTGCTAGACTTTAGTCGGCTAAAATCTGACGCAAGGCGGTTCCGACATGGCACATATAGCGAAGTACAAGGCAACCTCGGTCGGGCACATGCTCGCCCACTACAGGCGCGATGCGTCCAGCCTGGAGCGTGACAACATCGACCCGAGCCGCGTTAAAAACGACTTGGTTGTCGGGCACTACACGAACAAGGACGGGAAGCTCGTTGTGGGGCGCGTGAGGGCGCGTGAGGGCGAGCCGAACTGGGGCACGGTGGAACGGCGCATAGAGCGCGTGAACGAGGCGCAGAAGGCCGCAGGGAAGCGCGCCACGCGCAAGGACGCGGTCGTTATGGCTGACGTTGTCGTGACGCTTCCAGACAACGTGCGGAAGGGCGATGAGGACAGGTTCTTCCGTCTCACGTACTGGTACCTGTCGAAGAAGTTCGGCATCGACAACATGATGGGCGGCTACGTCCACAAGGACGAGGTGCTGAAGGACGGCACGCCCGCACGTGACCACATGCACGTGCCGTTCACGCCCATCCTAGATGGACGGTTCAACTACAAGCAGATGTGCCCCCGCAGCTTCTACCAGAGCATGCACAAGGAGCTTGGGGATTACCTAGAGGGGCGCATGGGCTACCGCCCTGCAATCGAGCTTGACGAGGAAACGCGGGCGCAACGTGTCTACACCGACAAGGCTGTTGACATCGACAAGGTGCGCGGTGCCGTGGACAAGGCCGTCGTGGAGCCTGCGCAGCAGGAAGCCGAGCGAATCGTTGCAGCCGCACGTGCGCAGGCTGCGACGATCGTGCGCGATGCCGAGATGCGCAAGGCAGAGCTTGTGACGCAGATTGCCGACAAGGAGGGTGACCTTGCCGAGCTGGACAACCAACTCGATGATGTGAAACTCGACATTGAAGTTGAGCAAGACCGATTGGAGTGCCTTCGGCAACGAGCGGATGGAGTTGCGCGAGACATTGAGGAGCTTCGACCCATCGCTACCGAGGTTCGGGGCTGGGAAGCTGCGGGAAAAGCTGAGCGCGGCGCAATCCTCGATAACATCGTTG
>JAXKGH010000145.1:0-8027 GCA_036550475.1 Collinsella sp.
GCGTTCTCCCGCCACGAGTGGGCCGTCCAGCAGATGATCATGTACTGGGGCGTTATCCCGCACCAGGCCGAGATTACCCAGGGCACCGTCAACGGCACGATCGTCAAGGCGATCGAGACCGCTAAGGAGCTCGGCTACGTCAAGACTGGCGATTTGACCGTCGCTACCGCCGGCGATCCCCGTATGAGCGTCCAGCTCGAGGACAAGGTTTCCTCGACCAACGTCGCTTACGTCGCTCAGGTGCGCTAAATCGCACTTGCAAGCAGATTTGCATTGCAAAGGGGCCCGGAAGGCATTGCCTTTCGGGCCCTTTTTCTGTGCACCGATGCCTACCGCACGACATGGCACGCACCCATTTCATTACCAAAAGCGCGAAATCCGCCCTCCGAGGCCCAAAAAATAAAGCCCCAAGCGCTAAAAGTGTTCGCCCGGTGGCAAACCCACACCTCACACAGGGCTGATAAATCGTTTTAGCAAGAACCAAATCGACCTGGTTTTCGGAAGTATGCGGCAAATTCTGGAACCTCCGAGCACACCCTGTTTTTTCGCAACAAAATGCCTGATAAACTAGCCTCAAAAGCCAGGTCCGCTCATAGGGTTCAGATTTTGCCGCATACTTCCGGATTGACGCTGGCATCACTCGCTTCAAAGAGATGATTTCGGCCAGGAGGGCATTATGGACCTGACGCTTTGTGGGCAATCCGCCTTTAACTACTACCGCATCTCGCCGCAGGTATTAGGCCTTTACCCCGCCATTAGCCTTGGCAATATGGATCGCAGATGTTGTGGCCTCGGAAGTCATGCAGTTGTAAAAGACCTGCTTCACGCACCACTTCACAGGCTTGTATTCACTCGGGCACAATCCGGGTCGCGAAGCCTGTTTAAATCGCACCTCCTGACCCAAGAACCACCTCCGGGGTCGTTTAGGCAGACTGAACATGGGTTTGATGTCACGTCACCGGAGTTCACGCTGCTCAGCCTTGCCACGCAGGTCTCACGCAACCAGTTACTCATGGCGTGCTACGAGATGTGCGGCTCCTTTGCAGTGTTCACGCCTTGTAAACGGGCGCAGCAGCAGCTCGATGAAGCAATTTCGCTTAAGCTCATTCCGCCCGACTGTGGTTGGAAACGCGTTGTCGACACCAAGGGCAATGACACCAACCTGTGGAAGCGCCCACCGCTCCTCAGCGCAGCGGATATCGCCGCGTTCGCCAAGCAGGCCGCAGGCCTGCGCGGCGTTAAACAACTGCGCTGGGCAGCCGAGCACATGACGGGGCAGACCGCCTCACCCTTCGAAGTACAGACCTCCATGCTTGTCTCGCTCCCCCGCGACGAGGGCGGCATGGGCATCAACATCGCAAACAACGTGCGCATCCCACTCAGCGACGCCGCACGCTCACTGTATGACAAAACCTGCTGCTACGCCGATATCCTCATAGAGAGCAACATCGACAGCATGGGCGTCATTTTGGAATGCCAAGGCCGCTCCGCCCATGACAGCGAAGCCGCAAGTCTCTCCGATGCCGAGCGCACCACCGCCCTCACAAGCATGGGCTATGACGTTATCCAGATAACCTATGAGCAAATCAAGGACACGAAGAGCTTTAACAACATCGCCGAGCTCATTCATAAAAAGGCGGGGCTCCCCTACATCCCAAAGACCGATCAGGAACGCACCGCCGCAGAAACCCTGCGACGGGAGCTGTTGGTCAATTGGGATGAACTGTTCTCCGTTAAGCCGGCCGGCTAGCAGCTAGCGATCAGAGGGACTGCGGGAACGTCAGAAGCGGCAACGCGAGCCGCAAAGCCCGCTTCGGTCAACTCGATGACCTCGGTAAACGTTGCGTCGAAGAACTCCTCGGTCAGCAGGCGGTATGGCGGATGGTCGGGCTCGCCGGGGTTTTCGCGCACGATCTCGTGCATAACGCCGATGGTCTTGAGCACATACTCCTTATGGATGGGATACTGCCCAAAACGCGTCGCCGCAGTATACAGGCGATCGGTCGCGCGCGGAATCGTAACGATGCCGAGCGTCTTGCCAAACCAGTCAAAGTCGCCTTGCTTTTTAATGCGGAACTCCTCGCACGGCTTGCCGCCGTGCGCCTCCAGGTACTGATTCACGCGCGTATTCCATACGGTATCGGCCACCAGATGCGACCAGACACCCAGTGTCAAATCGAGCAACGACTGCGCCACATCTTCGGATGCAAGCGAGAACTCACGAGCGCCGGGACCGACAACCGGCTCGGCATCCCTGTAGCGCTGGGGATAGTGCACGCGATTCAGTCGCTCGCGCTCCTCGATAATCGAGGTCGCCGCGGCTGGCGCACCGGTGGGCGAACTTTTAAGCAACGGTGCCACATAGGTATCCCAGAACTCATGCTCACGAGGCTTAGGGATAGGCTCGGGCTTTGCAAAGTGCGTAATGCGGTACGGGATGGGATCGGCGATGCCAGGGACCATATAGCCCACGAAGATATCCGGAACCACGCATCCAAACAAAAAGGCATTGCGGTCGCGCACGCTATTGGCAAGCGCACCGGTGCGCTCCAGCAAACGCTCCGTCTGAGCGATATGAATGTTCCAGCTTGGCATAGCCACCCCCATAAAAAACCTGGATAACTATACCATCACGGCAAAGCCGCGCGGACGGCTACGCACGCTCTACGCAGCAACTAGTCCGTAGCACCGCTTTCGGTTCCATACGACGACGAAGACGCCTCGACCACATGGTGATATCGATCGATATAGATTGCACGGGCACCCAGGCGTCGCACCAAATCCTGGTGATGCGTGCTCATCAAGACCGTCTTACCCGCCGCGACATAAGCCAGCAAGAAATTGACCACGATGTCGCATGAATCCTCGTCGAGCCCATTGGTAGGCTCGTCGAGGACCAAGATATCCGGGTTCATCGACACCACCGCAGCCAGCGCAACACGCTTCTTTTGCCCGCCCGAGAGCTGATAGGGAGAGGCGTCGGCAAGGTCGGCAACCTGGAACAGCCCCATGGCATCGCGCACGCGGCGCTCGAGCTCGTCTGCTGGCAGCCCCATTTGAGCCGGACCAAAAGCAACTTCCTCGCCCACCGTAGCGCAGAACAGCTGAGCATCAGCATTTTGAAACACAAAACCTACGCGCTGATGAAAACGCTGAGCGGCCGCGGAATCCTTGAGATACGCTGCGTCAACCACGCGTCCATCAAACAGATACGTGCCAGCATCCGCGAGCTCAAGGCCATTGATGAGCCTCATGATCGTGGTCTTGCCGCAGCCGTTGGGGCCGAGCAGCGCAACGAGCTCCCCGCGGTCCACCTGCAGCGATACGCCGTCGACCACCGTATGACCCGTATAGGAGAACACCACGTCGCGCAGCTCGATGAGCGGCGCGACCTCGGCGCCGCCCGCACCGTTCGTGCCCGCCGCACTATTCATATCGATCGTCAAAACGTCGCCCTTCCCCATTTGCATCCCCAGTCGAAACCAGCAGCGCCTACAGCACGGCGCACAACACTGCCAGCAGCGCCACGCCGGCCGCATAGACCGCATCGCGCCAGCCAAACCCGGCGCGCGCGGGCGCCGGATACGCACCCGCAAAACCGCGGCACAGCATGGCCTCGTCCATCGCGCGGCTGCATTCCATCGCCTTGATAAACGTCATGCCCATGATACCCGCCAGCGAATCGGTGCGCGAAAAACCCGCAGGCGCGGAACCGACGCTGCGCAGCATGACCGATTCGCACAGATTGTGCGCCGTGCGACCCAGCACCTCGATGTGCTTGAGCGCCATATCAAACGTAAAGATGACCTCGTCGGGTAGATGCAGCATCTTGAGCGCCGCCGACATGCGGCTCCAGGTGAGCGTCCACGAAACGCCCAGCACGAGCGACACGTTAATGAACGTCTTAAGCGCAATTTTGAGCATGGCGCCCGTAGCGGAAGCGCCCAGCAGCAGGGCAGGCAGTGCCAGAACCACTGCGAACCCCGCGGCGCCAAGCGCCGGCACAAAGGTCGCACGCAGCCCGCGTACGGGGCGCACGGCAACGAGCACCAGCGCAATGGCCGCCATCAACATGAGGTACAGCGGGCTCTGTGTCAGACACACGCACAGGACGCAGACGAACATCCCCACCAGGCGCACCGGAGCCGAAACGCAAGAAAGGGCGCGGTCGACCATCGACCCGCCCTCGTGCGCGCCCCCACCCAGGCGAACCCGCTCAAGCAGGCTCGCCAGGTGCAGGACATTCTTTTGCATCACGCGATGCCGAGCCCCCACGGGCTCGTAACGCTGCTCGACCGCAAGCCAGCTAGGCAGCTCGGCTATTGCCATGAGCACCGCTTTCCTTAACCGTCAGCGAGATCAGACGGAATGCGGTGGTAAGCACCGCCACGCCAATCACGCCGGACAGGATATACATGGCAGCCTGACCGGCAAAGCCAAGACCCTGCTCCTCGGAATAGGCCTGCAGGTAATCACCCGTAGGCAGAGCGTCGGCAAAGGTCGGGGTATCGAGGCCGACCGAAGCCTGCAGACTGTCGTCACCAGCCTCCTGAACGGCGGTCGCGGCGCCCTCGGCGTCCCACTCGCCCCATGCGTCACCTGTGGCAAGCAAGCCGAACGGCGTAGCCACGACAAGCACGGCGACCAGAATGAGCGTGGGGACCAGCGAGGTCTTCTTGGCAGTACCATCGCCGGCAAGCTGTCCATCGACGGCCTCGGGCCCGACGATAACACTCGGCGCCGTCTTCTTAATGAAACCGTAGATGGCGGCCGTCGCCACGCCCTCGATCACGCCGGCAACCAGCATATGCGGGATCAACATGGCCGGAATAGCCACGGACAGCGGGAAGGGGCAGTACAGCGGCGCGCCCGAAGCGTTGGTAAAGAGCATCGGCTGAATACCAAACTCGATTGCCGCGCACAGGGCCGCCAGGCAAAGGCCGACCCAGCCGCTTACGACGGCCGAAACCGAGGTGCCCCAGCCCTTGCCATGCAAACGGCTGTTGAGCGCACGAAACACGATAGCAGCGGCAAACGGCAGCACGAAGGCCATGTTAAAGCAGTTGGCGCCAAAGGACAGGATGCCGCCGTCGCCAAACAGCAGCGCCTGCAGCGCCAGCGCGACCGAGACAGCGATAGCCGCGGCCTCGGGGCCTAGCAGCAGCGCAATGAGGGCGCCGCCGACGGCGTGGCCTGTGGTGCCGCCAGGCAGCGGCACGTTGAACATCATGAGCAGGAAGGAGAACGCGGCGCAGATGCCCAGGAAAGCCATATGCTCGCGATCGAGCGTGGCGCGCACCTTCTTGATGCAGTGGACCCAAACGGGCACCATCGCCACCGCCATGACGGAATCGGTCTGCGGGGACAGATAATTATCTGGAATGTGCATGTACGCCTCCCGGTTATCGGCGCACAGAATTGCAACGCCGCTTGAATCACCTTGCCAGTGTTACGTATTGTCAGATTCGTAACACGCCGCGGGCTATCATAGCAAAACGGCGCACTGCCGACAAAGCAGCACGCCGTTATGTAATGCGCGTGTCATATATGCAGGCTCAGCAGTGCCTTATACCGAGCATAACGGTCTTGTAGGATTCGGCAGCAGTCGCCACCAACCCATACCCCAGCGCAGGACCTAGCCGCGGACCTCGCCGTTTACGCCCTTGCACACCTTGGTGACGATCTTCTGGTGCGCCTTTTCGACCTCTTCGCTGGTGAGCGTGTGGTCGTCGGAGCGATACGTAAGCGCAAAGGCCATGGATTTCTTGCCCTTGCCGATGCGGACCGGATCGCGGTAGACATCGAACAGGCGCACGCCCTCGAGCAGCTTGCCGCCGGCACTCGTAATACGACGCTCAAGATCCTCGCAGGTCACAGTGTTGTCGACCACGATAGCAAGGTCGTGCTCAACGGCCGGGTACTGCGAGAACTCACGGTAGTTCTCCTGGTTGCGGGCGCCCTTGATCAGCTTGTCCAGGTCGAGCTCAAAGGCAACGACGACCTCGTCAATGCCCATAGCCTCGCGCGCCTCGGGGTGGATCTCGCCAACCCAGCCCAGCACGGTACCGCCCGAGAGCACCTCGGCAGCACGACCCGGCTGCAGGAAGGCATAACTCTCGCCCTCGACGGGACGGAAGCGAACCTTCTCGATGCGCAGCTGGGCAAGCAGCTCCTCAACGATGCCCTTGCCAAAGAAGAAACGCAGCTTGCGGTACTTCATGGTCCAAGACTGCTCGCTCCACTGGCCAGAGAGCACGCCCGCCACGGACTTGGTCTCCTTGGGCAGGCTGGCGTTCTCGCGACCGTGGAACAGGCTGCCGACCTCGTACAGGTGCACGTTGGGCGTGCCGTGGGCCTCGTTGTAGGCCACAGACTGCAGCAGACCCGGCAGCAGCGAGCGGCGCATCTCGGTCTGCTCGGCCACCAGCGGGTTCATGAGAACCACGGGGCAGCCGCGGCCCTCGGTGGACATGCCAATCTTCTCCAGGTCGCCCGGGGCGGCAAAGCCAAAGGTCGTGGTCTCGTTGAGGCCACAGGCGCGCAGGATCTCGCCGACCTTGCGGGTAAGCTTCTGCTCGCGCGTCAGACCGCCGATGTGGTTCTTGGCAGCCGGAATGGTCGCCGTGACGCGACCCATGCCCCATAGGCGCAGGACCTCCTCGATCAGGTCGATCTCACGCGGTAGGTCGGGACGGAAGCTCGGCGGCGTGACCATAAAGTCCTCGCCGTCGCACTCGACGGTGCAGCCCAGGCGGGTGAGCGAGCGCTCGATAAAGTCGGGCTCGATGTCGGCGCCGCAGATGGCGCGCACGCGGGCCAGGCGCAGCTTGATGCTGTCGATGGTTTTGGGCGCGGGGAACACGTCCACATAGCCGGGGGCGACCTCGCCGCCGGCGATCTCCTCGATAAGCGCGCACGTCACATTGGCGACGTCCACGCAGCCGGTCTCGTCGACCTGGCGCTCAAAGCGGATGGAGGCGTCGGAGATCAGCGACAGGTCACGGCTGGTGTGCGAGGTGCGGCCGGCGTTGAAGCAGGCGCTCTCGACCATCACGTCAACGGTATCGTCCTCGATCTCGGAATCCATGCCGCCCATGACGCCGGCCAACGCCACAGGGCGCTCGCCGTCGGTGATGAGGCCCATGCCGGCGTCGAGCACACGCTCCTCGCCATCGAGCGTCGTGAACTTCTCGTCCTGCTGGGCGGCGCGAACCACCACGCGACGGTGGCCATCGCGCTCGGCAAAGGTGTCGAGGTCAAAGGCGTGCAGCGGCTGGCCGGTGAGCATCATCACGTAGTTGGTGATATCGACGATGTTGTTGTGCGGGCGCACGCCCAGGGCGTTGAGGCGCTTGACCATCCAGTCGGGCGAGGGGCCGACCTTCACGTTGCGCACGATGCGGGCGACGTAGCGGTCGCACAGGCCCTCGTCGGCAATCTCGACCGAAAGCTCGTCGTCGGTCGCGCGGCCGGTCTCGACCTTGATGGCGGGCAGCTCAACGTGGAAATCGCGGTCGAAGATGGCACCGGTTTCGCGGGCCATGCCGATCATGGACAGGCAGTCGGGGCGGTTGGGCGTGATCTCGCAGTCGAGCACGGTGTCGCTCGAGCCCACGTACTCGGCAAACGGCATGCCGCAGGGCGTATCCTCGGGCAGGATCATAATGCCGGAGTGGTCGCCGCCCAGACCGAGCTCGCGCGCGGAGCAGTTCATGCCCATGGACACGACACCGCGAAGCTTGCTCTTCTTGATCTTGACGTCGCCGGGGAGCACAGCGCCGATCATGGCCGTGACGATGTGGTCGCCGGCCTCGAAGTTCTGCGCGCCGCAGACGATCTGCAGCGGGGCGGGGTTGCCGTCGGCGTCGAGATTCTTGTCGCCCACATCGACCGAGCACACATACATGTGGTCGCTATCGGGGTGCGGGGTCTTGGTGAGCACCTTGGCGGTCACCACGTGGTCGAAGGACTCGCCCACGGTGTCGATCGCCTCGACCTCGGTGCCGGTACGGATATATTCGTCCGAA